>QMMT01000130.1 GCA_003647385.1 Deltaproteobacteria bacterium | reverse complement strand
TTCTCTATAAAAAAGCAAGAAATCTTTTAGTGGAAGAAAATTATACTGATGCTGCTGCCTTGTTTAAACAATTTATTAAAGATTACCCCCAAAACAGCCTGGCAGACAATGCCGTCTATTGGCTTGGCGAGTGTCACTATTCCTCCGGAGATTATAAAAAAGCGATTTTGGTGTTCCAGGATCTTGAAACAAAATACCCAAAATCTGAAAAAATTCCGGATGCCATATTAAAACTGGGGTTTTCGTATCTGTCTTTGGATGATTCAAACAGGGCACATCACTATTTAAAAAAAGTATTAAAAAAATATCCTTTTTCACCGGCTGCAGTAAAGGCTCAGGAAAAACTAGGGAGTTTTGAATAACCCTTAAATTTTAAATGCCGAATTCTATAGAAAAATATTTACCCTGGTTTATCTTAAGAGAAGTTCCGTCTTTGGGTAATACAATGTATAAGAAATTGATCGATCAATTTCAATCACCTGAGAATGTTTTAAAAGCTTCTGAAAGTAACCTTAAAACGGTAGATAAAATATCAAAAAAAATAATAAACGGCATCACAAACCACAAAATGTTTCAAAACCAGGCCATTAAAGAATTAAAGCTTATTTTTAAATCTAAGTATAAAATCGTCACAATAACGGATTCTTTTTACCCTGCATTATTAAGGAAGATCAATGACCCCCCTCCTTTTCTGACCTACCTGGGCAAACTTGATAATACTGCGCCATGTATCTCTGTTATCGGTTCAAGGAATGCAACATCCTATGGGTTAACTACTTCCCAGAATCTTTCATACAAACTGGCGAAAAGAGGATTTCAGGTTGTCAGCGGATTGGCAAGAGGAATCGATGCCATGGCCCATAAAGGTGCCTTAAAAGCAGAAGGAATGACCATAGCCGTGATGGGTTCAGGATTAAACAAAATATACCCGAAAGAAAACACAAGCTTGTTTAAAACCATTGCGCAAAAAGGGGTAATCTTTTCAGAATTTAAAGTCAATACAGATCCTTTCCCTTCAAATTTTCCTATTCGAAATCGAATTATCGCCGGACTGTCCTGCGGCAGTATTGTTGTTGAAGCGGCAAAAAGAAGTGGGTCTCTCATCACGGCTCGCCTGGCCGGTGAATATAACAGGGAGGTGTTTGCGGTTCCGGGCAGTATAAAATCTAAAAAAAGCGAGGGAACTCATTCTTTGCTAAAGCAAGGTGCCAGACTCGTTGAAAATGAAATGGATATTATTGATGAACTCCATCATTTTATCCACAAAAAAAAAGAAAAACCTCAACACATATCTTTACAAAAGCAAAAACCACCCCATAATAAAAGTGACAAATTAAACAGACAAAAGATTATACAATTGTTAGAACCCTACCCTGTCCATATTGATGTAATAATTGAGAAGGCAAAGATGAATAGTTCACAACTGACTTGCCTTTTACTTGATTTTGAATTAGAGGGTATTGTGACACGCCATCAGGGTAATTACTATTCTATTTCGGAGGAACACCATTGACAAAACCTCTTATTATCGTTGAATCTCCAACCAAAATAAAAACATTAAAAAAATATGTGGGAAAAAATTTTATCATTGGTGCAAGTGCCGGTCATATCAGGGATCTTCCTGTTAAAACCCTTGGGATTGATATAGAAAAAAATTTTAAAGCCAAGTATGTCAACATTAAAGACAAAACTAAAGTTATTGCTACCTTAAAAAAACTGGCCAAAGATACCAAAGAGATTTATCTTGCGCCTGACCCGGATCGTGAGGGAGAAGCCATTGCATTCCATATCATGGATATTTTAAAGAAAAAAGATCGGGTTTTTCACCGGGTTCTTATCCATGAGTTAACAAAAAAAGGTATCCAGGAAGCCTTGCAGCACCCTCTGAAACCCGATGGTGACAAATATGATGCCCAGCAGGCAAGACGGAAGCTTGACAGGCTTGTTGGTTATCAGATTTCTCCACTTTTGTGGCAGAAAGTTCAGAGAGGATTAAGTGCGGGCAGAGTTCAATCTGTTGCCGTAAAAATAATCTGTAAGCGGGAAAGAGAAATTCGAAAATTTATACCCCAGGAATTCTGGACAATTACTGCTGATCTTCTTTCTCAAAACCCACCTGATTTTAATGCCGGTCTTATTAAAATCGATGATGAAAAAGTAAAAATCGATGATGAAAAACAAGCGTTAAGTATTTTAAATGACCTTGAAAAAGCAAAATTTATTGTTCAGCAAATAAAGACCAAAACCATTAAAAGAAATCCCTTACCGCCTTATATTACGAGTAAACTTCAGCAGGATGCTATTAACCGCCTTAGATTTTCTGCTAAAAAGACCATGATGGTTGCCCAGAGGCTTTATGAAGGAATTGAGATTGATACTGGTGGCCCTGAAGGTCTGATCACCTATATGCGAACCGATTCAACAAGGATCGCACCGGATGCAGCGATTGAAGCGCAGACCTTTATTTCTCAAAATATTGGAGATGAGTTTGCTTTAAAAAGCCCACGATTTTTTAAAAATACAAAAAAGGTTCAGGATGCCCATGAGGCTATTCGGCCCACCTCTGTTTTTCATACTCCTGAAAAGATCAAACGATTTTTATCACCAGATCAATTTAGGCTTTATGATTTGATATGGAAACGATTTGTTGCATCACAGATGGCCCAGGCAATTATCGATCAAAAAACAATTTTGATCGAAGCCACTAAAAAATATCTATTTTCAGTCAGTGGCTCAACTGTTAAATTTGCAGGATACATGAGTCTCTATTCACAACATGAAGAGTCGAATAAGAAAGATACCCAAGACCTGCCTGATGTAGAAGAGGGCTCAATACTCAAAACCTTAAAGATTAATCCCAAACAGCATTTTACAAAACCACCACCCCGTTTTTCCGAGGCATCACTTGTCAAAGAACTGGAAAAAAACGGCATCGGACGACCCAGTACCTATGCAACAATCCTTACGGTTATCCGGGATAAAGGATATGTTGATCTTATTAAACGGTATTTTGTCCCCAGTGAACTCGGGTTTATTGTAAATGATTTGTTGGTTGCAAGTTTCCCCAATATTTTAAATATTTCGTTTACAGCTCAGATGGAAACCAATCTTGATGATGTTGAAACAGGCCGGTTAAATGAAGTTCAACTATTAACCGAATTTTATGCCTCTTTTAAAAAGAGTCTGGATGCTGCCGGCGAAAATATGGTCAGCGTAAAAGGCGTTGGGGTTAAAACTGATTTATCCTGCCCCTCCTGTGGGAAACAATTGAACATAAAAATTGGCAGAAACGGACATTTTTTAGCCTGTACCGGTTATCCGGACTGTTCTTTTACCAGCAATTATCTTCGGGATGAAACAGGCAATATTTCAATTGTAGAAAAGCAAGTTGATAATACTAAAGTCAAAGATTGTATTAAATGCGGCAAACCCATGGTTCAAAAAGAAGGCCGTTTTGGCCTGTTTCTTGCCTGCACCGGGTATCCTGAGTGTAAGCATACTGAATCCATCAATGGTGAAAACAATCACAAAGATATCGGTGTAAAGTGTCCTCAAGGCAATTGTACAGGTGCAATTGTAGAAAAAAAATCAAGAAGAGGAAAAATCTTTTTCGGATGTTCAAACTATCCGGACTGCACCTTTGCATCCTGGGATAAGCCTGTTGATAAACCTTGTCCTGAGTGTGGTTCACCCTATCTTGTTGAAAAAGAAACCAAAAGAGATGGCAAATTTTTAAAATGCCCCAACAAGGAATGCAGTTTTAAAGAAATAAGATAGTTTTACTTATTTACCCATTTTTGTATGGCTTTAAAGACAAGATCTCTTTTGATTGGTTTGGTTAAAAACTCGTCCATTCCAGCTTCATCACATTTCAGCTTAAAATCATCAAGCACATTAGCCGTTAATGCAAGAATGGGAATTTTCTGAATTGATTTATTATTTTTTTCAAAGGACCGGATCAATCTAGTGGCCGTAAATCCATCCATTTTGGGCATATTGATATCCATAAATATCAAGTCATAGGCGTCTGGATCAGATGTATATTTATGTACAGCTTCCTGGCCGTCTGACGCGATCTCAATCATGTATCCGGCTTTGGAAAGTATCAGGTTTGTCACTTTCTGGTTTACAGGATTATCTTCAACCAACAAAATTGAAGTCGCATGCTTTTTGTTTTCAGACAGCAAGTGAGCGGTAATAATTTTATTTTTACTTTCAGTATGTTTGATGGTTTTCTTTTCCATTCCCATGACATAGGAAATCATTTCAAATAGTTTTTTTCGTGAGACAGGTTTCGGTAAAAAACCCTTAAACCCTGCTTTGTTAAATGTATCGGCAATACCGGGAAAAGGTATTGCGCAGGCAATAAAATCAAAATTGTATTTGTTCGGGCCAATTGTGTTGAATTTTTTAAAAAGGTCCAGTGTCTGGATATTAACTATTTTTCCAAAGTCAATAATACCGATATCAAAATCTTGATTTGAATCTTGTTCTATAAAGGATTCTAATTGTTCAAAACTCATATGACAGGTCTTCATACCTGAAAGATTAAATTCATGTGAAAAAATTTTAAAAGTCTCTTCAGTTATGGTACAGAGCAATATTTTTTTACCTTGTAATTGTGCAGGTCTGACACGACTTATTCTTTTATTTTCGGCAATTTTGAAGACAGCAGTAAAATAAAAAATCGATCCTTTATGTTCTATACTCTCAGCCCAGACATCACCCCCCATTTTATGGGCAATATTTTTACTGATGGCAAGGCCCAGACCGGTTCCACCATATCTATTTGTGATATCTTCTTCAGATTGAATAAACGGCATGAATATTTTTTTCAACTCATCTTTTGCAATGCCGAGACCACTGTCCTCAACACGGATAGTCAGTCTGGAAAAATCTTGATCTATTTTTTTTGCATCAATACAAAGCCTGATGGAACCTTTCTGTGTAAATTTAACTGCATTACCCACAAGATTAAGTAGAATCTGTCTAAGTCTGTGTGGATCTCCAATAATTTGCCCGGGAACACTGTCGGCAACAGAGCAAAGTAATTCCACTTTAGATTCATCAACTTTGGCTCTGACAGCATCAATGATATCAAAACAGAGGACTTCAGGATCAAAGTCTATATTTTCAAGGGTGAGTTTACCCGCCTCGACTTTTGAAAAATCAAGGATATCATTTACAACAGATAAAAGCATTTCACAGGAAAATTTTGCATTTTTAAGAAAGGATTTTTGTTCATCATTCAAAGGTGTATCTGTCAACATGTCAGTGTATCCGATAATTCCATTTAAGGGTGTTCTTATCTCATGGCTCATACTGGCAAGAAAAAAAGTTTTAGCCTTTGATGCCTCCTTTGCTTCCATGGCAAGCCTGTTTGACCGTTCTATGGAGATACATAGTTCCTGATTAGTTTTTATAAGATTAAGTAAGTGTAGCTTTTCTCTTGCAATTCTTTTGATTCTGGCAAGGGTGGAATTCATGTTAAACGGTTTTGTTATATAATCTGAAGCACCGGCGTCCATAATGTCAACATAAGAGTACTCTGAGGTATGTCCGGTCATAAGAATGACATCGATTTTTTGATCAAATAATTTAACTTTTTTTAATAAATCGACCCCATCCATTCCGTGCAGTGAAATATCTGAAATAACGAGATCAAATGCTTCAGATTCTATCAATGCAATTGCTTTTTTGGCATCTTCAACACCTTTACAGGAATATCCCTCCCTTTCCAGTGCCTTCTTTAATACTATTCGAACACTTTCTTCATCATCAACAATAAGTATTTTACTGATAGGAAAATCTTTAAAGTCTTGACAAGGATTATTCATTCACTCTTTCTACATATTCGCGGGTTCGGGTATCAATTTTTACCATCTGTCCTTCTTCAATAAAAGGCGGGACCTGAACCTCAAAACCGGACTCAAGTACCGCAGGTTTTGTACTGCCTGTAGCAGTATCTCCTTTTGCCCATGGATCTGATTTAACGACTTTAAAATTAACAAAATTAGGCAGTGTTATATCAATAGGCTGACCATTGAATAGCAGTATGGTGCAAAGGATATTGTCTTTTAACAGGTCTATAGCGTCTCCCAATTGATCTTTGGAAAGAAAGTATTGTTCATAATTGGATGTATTCATAAAACAATAGCTTGTTTTGTCAGAATATAGATATTCCATTTCCTGTTCTTCAAGGTCAGCTCTTTTAAACTTGTCTCCGGAACGATAGGTCCGCTCAAACTTGGCACCGGTGATCATGTTTTTTAATTTGCATTTATAAAGAGATTGTCCTTTCCCGGGTTTTTTAAATTCAAAATCTATAATCACAATGGGTTCGTCATCTATTTCAAATTTTAATCCCTTTCTTAAATCACTCGCTAAATACATATACACTCCTCAAATTTATTTTTCAAAAATTACAGATTTATCAATGGTTCCTGTTTAATCATATTCATGGTAAATTGGCAACCCTGTGAT
>QMMT01000129.1 GCA_003647385.1 Deltaproteobacteria bacterium | reverse complement strand
TATTCAAATAAAAGTTCTTTTGTTTTATCATTCAGATCGTGAGGATTTGATCCAAGGTATGTCCCAATTCCCCATAAGACTCCTCTCTGAAGCGCCTCATGTTCAATATAATTGCCGCCCGGATCAAGGTATGAAAAAAGAATGGAGTTGAATTCCAGGGCAAGTTTCGGGCTCTGGCACAGAATTTCTCCCATGGCTTCCGGGGATCCCCATCCAATTCCACCGGATTCATCATTCAGATTCCACATGATCCGCCGAAGGATAATCCTGGCTTTTTCCATATTTTTTTTCCCCACTCGAGCTCCGAGAGTACCCATTGCTGCAATGCTTCTGAATTTCACCCGTTCATTTTTATGATAGAAATGGGAAAAAAGATGGCCAACCAATTGCTCATCAGGAATTTGCTTTAACATTTTCATAGCAGTCTCCCGATGGGGTTCCAGAAGAATTTTTCCCACCTTTTGTTTTGTTTTTCTTCCATGGGGTTTTTTCATGGGATACTTTTTCCTTTTAATTATAAGATTTTAACACGATAAAAAAAAGCATAAAGTATGCCAGGTATTGGAATACCGGCTGCTACGAAGAAAAGACAGTGCAATGGATCACAATTGATATGGTTGTGTCTCAAATTATGGGACATTTTTGTTTCGAGAGACAATTATTCAGAGTATCCAAATATTATCAATATCTGTCTTTTTTGCTGCTTGAATGCTCATACATTTACTTCCAATAAGTCAGTCCGTATTTTGCAAGGATTAATTGGAGTTCTCCAGAATCTTTTAATTTACGTATTCCTTTTGTAAATATCTCGGCATATTGTTTAGAATTTGAAATTATAGGAGAAAATGCAATATATACTTTGCCGCTTACACCTGTACCACCTACATTGACGACCTTGTCTGCTACTCCCATTTCTTTGACTTTTTGCAACAGGACGTTTTCATCTTCAATAAGCACATCAAATCTTCCTGCAAGCAATTTTCTAATATTCTTTAAGAGCGGGTCTTCGCCATGAACATATTGGACCTGCTGGGTGTTTTCCTTTAAATAAGTATCAAGTTCTTCCCCATATGAGTACCCTTTGATCACACCAATTTCCATTGTCTGCAAGGATTTTAAACCCTTGTATCTCCAGGTACTTCCGCTTGCAGCAAAAAAAGTATTCTTCGTCATACCAAACTCTTCTTCAGGAAACACAAAATCAGGAGCTTCTTTTTTAAACGCTCCAATGATGGCGTTAAATTTTCCGGCCCGTGTATCCATAATTGCTCTGGACCAAGGGACAATTTTATAGAGGACAGTATGTCCAGCTTTTTCAAAAACATGTTTTGTAATTTCAATACCATATCCTGGGTGTGTTGAATTTGGTTTCCCGCAATATGGTGCCCACTTATCCGCAACTATAGTTATTTCATCTGCCATTGCCGGGATTGCAAATACAAACAGATTAATCAAAAAGATTAACAGAAATGACATTTTACTTAGGAGGCTTCCTTTTTCATGTCTCATCATAATTTCCTCCTTAAATTAATTATAGTATTTCTTTCACACATAACCCAACCAGACGTATACGAAAAATTTACAATCATTAATGGTTCTGCTATGGCCCAATTGCTGATGATTGAAGCCTTATTGCGTAGCAGTTTCCAGAAGCTCGGTATCCCAGTATCAGGCGAGCCGGCACGTTTGGCGCGAAACGCCCCGTCAGCATCGCGGATTGACTGGCGGATAAGCGCCGGGGTTTTTACGTCTCCGGGAAAACAAGGCACATTGGCTTCAAAATTTCTTCTCTTTCGAAGGTCATCCTGTGATTCCTTTTAATTGTTAGATTTGCTTTCATATTTTCTAAGTAGCCATGGAATCAAGTAAAAGAGCTGAGCCAAATGAAACCATGCTATCTTTCTATACTTATTGGTCTGTTGAAGTTGAATAGGTATTTCTACTATTCGTCCTCCTTTTGAAGCTATTTCTAATGAAAGTACGCCGCATATACAAGCCCCTTTAATCTCTAATGACCTGGCCAGAGAGGTTCTTATTGCGCGCAAACCAGTACCAGAATCACCCACATTGAATTTTTTCTTAGCTAACCATGTTAAGACTCTTTCTGATGGCCTAGGAACAGTATTTCTATGTCCTTGAACCATGTCAGCAGCACCATTAACTATTGGTTTTACCAAATTAGGGATTTCTTTAGCCGAAAACTCCCCATCAGCATCTATCGTAATTACGATATCTCCGCTTGCTTTCTTGAAGCCAAGTTTTATTGCATTTATATAACCTTGATTTTTCATTTGGGTAAATACTGTAGCTCCGCTTTCCTTTGCAAGGTCTGCAGTTGCATCCAAGCTAGCATCATCCACTACAATAATTTCATCAACAAATGGTTTAACCTGATTTAAAGTACTAACAATCCGACTATCTTCATTGTATGCAGGGATAATAGCAGAAATTTTAAGCATATATTGTTCCGTATAAAAATCTAACAGTATTAATACATGGAATATTTCCATGATATTGTTTGTAATAGACCGCGCTATTTTCCATTTATTTTACTATTCAGGCCTTCAAAAAGGAAATTAAAGCCCACATATTCATTTTTTTCTTTGTTTTTGTATATATTATGGTACTATTTAAACCAATATGGAAAGTCAACCAAAATTTCATCCAAATCCTAAATTAAAACTGATGGATCAAGTCAGGGAAGTCCTGCGTTACCATGCATTATGCATACCGTACAGAACAAGCTTATTTCCAGAATAAAAAGCCCGCTTGAGGATATTGATTAACAAGGGATAAGCGACAATTGAGTGAATAAAAAAACAAACAGGGAAGAAGGATGGAAAAATATTTACAACCTACTTACTTTATAGACAGTGATCATCCCAAAATAATTGAATTTGCAAACAAGAATAAAGGAGCAGGTGATAGTGGGATTGAAAAGGCGAGTAGCCTTTACTATGCTGTCAGAGACAGCATCAGGTACAACCCGTACAGCATAGAACCTGTTAAAGACTCCATGAAGGCAAGTTCTGTCCTGAATAAAGGCCAGGGGTATTGTGTGGCAAAGGCAGTGCTTTTAGCTGCCTGTGCAAGAAGCATGAAGATACCGGCAAGACTGGGGTTTGCAGATGTTCAAAATCATCTGGCCACAGAACGGTTAACGAAGTTGATGGGAACGGATGTCTATGTTTATCACGGCTATACAGAGCTTTTTTTAAACAGCAAATGGGTAAAGGCAACCCCGGCATTTAACCTTACGCTCTGCAATAATTTCAATGTTAAACCCCTGGAATTTGACGGGACAAAAGATTCTATATTTCATCCCTTTGATAAATTGGGGAACAAACATATGGAATATGTAAAGGAACATGGAACATTCTCAGATCTTCCATGGGAGAAAATCCTTGAAGAGATGATGAAAAGCTATCCTTTATATTTTGAAGATCTTGAAAGGCGTTCCAAGGATTTTTCAGCAGAAGCCAGACAAGAAAACCAATAGTACTCTCAGATTGGGGCTTTATGGTAGCCTGAACGCTTCGGACACCTCTTTGGTCAGTTTTAATACTCTTTTGGCTGAGTCAAGATCAAGTGATCCGGTACCGCAGCTGGGCGTAATAAAGGATTGTGATATGATGGTCTCTTTATTGATGCCTGTTTTAGCAGATAACTCATCTATCTGGTCATGAAGCAGTTGAACAAGCCCCTGGGTGGTTTGTGCTTCTATCAATGTGGCTTTAGCTGTCGGAACAATCCCCCATGCAAGAATTTTCCCCTGTCCTAAGTAAGCTTTAATCATTTCAGGGTAAAGGATAAACCTGTCAAAAAAAGAAAAGGCATCAAAACTGATAATATCAAGCTTTGAGTCCAAAAGCATATCCCATTCTGTGTTGGCGCAGACATGAACACCAGCCAGACCGTTTTCAGCATGTATCTCCTGAACAATCTCTTCAATGCTCTGGATGACATCCTCTTTAGTAATGGTGATATAGGCTGAGGTTCCAAATCCGGCCAAAGCCGGTTCATCAATAAAAATAATAGGAACAGCCCCTCTTCTTGAAAATTCTTTTGCCTGCCACCTGGCATTCATGGCAAGCTTTTTTACGGCGGCATCTTTTAACTGGTCATGATAGAAAATATCTTTATCCTGTTCATCTTTTACTGCAGTTCCAAAAGTGACTGGACCTGTCACCTGGCCTTTCAGGGCGATGAAAGGTTTGTTTTTTTTATCAATTTGTTTTAAGAATTCGAAAAAACCTTTTGCTCTTGTTCCTGACAGGGCAAACCTTGAGGCACCCATATCTGTCTCGGATTCTGATACGGATAAGTACTCTTCAAAAAAGGCAAGGAATTCTTCATCAAACTCAGGCTTTGAAGTATCCAGAAAGTTTTTATCAATTCCATTGGTAAATCCGGGGAGTCCTGGAAGAAACTGGTTGATCATGCCTTCTTCCTTATAAAGAGGCAATTGTACCCAGAGCGGAATCTCGGGTGTGTAATTAAAAATAAGTTTTGTGGCCTCCTCATGGCTGTCCATGGGAAGGCTTCCGATTAACAGGGGCAGCCCGTTAGCCTTAAAATTTTTCATCTTATCTTTTCCATCCAACTTGTTTAACTGGCCTTGTTTAGCTGGGAAACATGTTATCATCAATATCCACTGCAACACTGCTTGTATTCATCAGTGCATTAAATCTGCCAAGTGTTATCGGCAGCTGGGTGTCTACATAAAACTGTAGTGATTTGATGATGCCTTGATAAAAAAGTTTGTCTTTCTTTTTGGCTTTATCAAGTTTTTGAGCAGCAATAGTGGCTCTCCAGAGCAGCATCCATGCCATGGTGACATCCCCGGTTGCGTCCTGGAAAGGATGGGCATTGGCAAAAGCGTTCAATACTTTTTCCGACATGGCGGTCTGTCCCATGTGGATAGCGACTTCTGCGAGTTTGTTGGTGGCTTCTTCTACTTTAACGGCCTGCTTTTCAAGTCCGGGCAGGGCTTTGGCAGCAGCAATGGCTTTTTGGATTTCACCAAACAGATCCATGATGGGTTTACCTTTGTTTAAGCCCAGTTTTCTTCCCAGCAGATCCATGGCTTGGATACCATTTGTTCCTTCATAAATCAAAGTGATCCTGCAATCTCTTAGAAGCTGTGCTATAGGGTATTCTTCTATGAAGCCGTATCCGCCGTATACCTGCATGGCCTGGCTGCAGACCTCGAAAGATCGGTCGGTTACATATCCCTTTGCAATGGGGGTCAATACTTCAACAAATCCCTGGTATTTGTCTTTTTCTTCCGGGGTGGGGGCGTGAAGGGCCATGTCAGCACAGTATTGAACAAAATATAGCAGGGATCTCATGCCTTCCACATTTACCTTCATCATCATCAGCTGCCGTCTGACATCCGGGTGTCTCATGATAGAGACGGATTTGGCCTCAGGGTTCATGAATTCAAGGATATCTTTGCCCTGTACTCTGTTTTTTGCATAGTCAAGCGCATACATATAAGCGGTCGTGGCACAGGCAAATCCCTGGAATCCCACAAGACGTCTTGCTTCATTCATCATCAGGAACATGGCTTTCATTCCTTTGTTCTCTTCACCCAGCAGTGTTCCAATACAATTACCTTTTGAGCCAAGAGAGAGAGAACAGGTACTGTTTCCATGAATGCCCAGTTTATGTTCTAATCCTGTACAGATGACATCATTGAATTCACCAAGTGTCCCATCTTCATTTACACGATATTTTGGAACAAGAAAGAGGGAAATCCCCTTCGTTCCTTCCGGTGCACCTTCTATCCTTGCAAGTACCGGATGGATAATGTTTTCAGTCAGATCGTGGTCACCACCTGAAATAAATATTTTTTCACCGGTAATTAAAAAAGTACCGTCATCGTTTCTGACCGCCTGGGTTGTCAAAGCACCGACATCAGATCCTGCACCGGGTTCTGTCAGGAGCATGGTACCTGTCCATTTGCCGGTAAACATGTTTTTAAGATAGGTTTCTTTTTGTTCCTGGGTGCCGAATTTTTCTACAAGGTGACCCGCTCCCTGGGTCAAGCCCGGATACATCATGAAAGGGAAATTAGCACCGTTGAAATACTCAGCGCCTGCTGAGGCAACGGTTCTTGGCATCCCCTGACCCCCCCATTCCGGATCTTCGGTTACCGCAAGCCACTCTCCTTCATTAAAAATTTTATAGAGCCTCTTAAAAGAATCCGGAGTGGTCACCTTGCCGTTTTCAAGTGTACATCCCTGCTCATCCCCTTCTTTGTTGGTCGGCAGCAATTCTTTTACTGCAAAGTTCTTTGCTTCTGAGATGACAAGGTTGATGGTCTTTTTATTAAAATCAGCAAAGTTTTCATGAAGTTCGGAAAGATTTTCCGCTTCCAACTGTTCATGGAGTACAAATTCGATATCTCTTCGATCGGTAATTACTTGTGCCATTTTAAATGCCTCCTGCTATTTTAAATTTTTGTTTGTCAGATAATGAATTGATGCTCATTAAAAT
>QMMT01000128.1 GCA_003647385.1 Deltaproteobacteria bacterium | reverse complement strand
CAAAAGCCTGATATCAGGCAGATGGGGGTGAGTCCGAACTTTGACCAGATAATACCGCCTGAGAAGGCGCCTGCAACCCGTCCGATTCCGGCAATGGCAAAAAAGGCTGCCATGGTGGAGGCGCGAAGTTCAGGTACAAGTTCTGTTGACAGGCTCATTGAAGTGACAATGGTAAATTCAAAGGTGAAAAAAACCAGAAAAAGTCCGACCATCACATAACTTAAACTGACATTCAGTATTGGTAAAAGAAAATAGGCACACGTACACAGAGATACCCCGATGAGAATGGATTTTTTCAACCCGATCCTGTCAGAGAAAAAGACAGTACATCCTTCCCCTAAAATTTCGGATAGTCCGATGAAAACAGTGCCAAAACCAATGGCTGCCAGAGAGAGGTTGTAAGACTGCTCCAGCCAGGCCCCGTAAATCACAAAAAGGTTGTCATTGGCAAGAGACATGAAAAATACAAATGATAGAATCCCCAGGACTTTTCTGTCTTTAATAATGGTTTTAAAGTTTGATATTATTTTTGTGTTATTTTTGGATGGTTGCGTATTTTTTTTATCTGTTGGCATGAGTTTCAATATGATAAAAAAACAGACAAGACTAAGTCCTCCAATGATTAGAAAAGGTGTTTGCCAGGAAAATCGTTCAATAACAAGACCGGCTAACGGGATACCGACCAACGTGGAACCTGCCCAGGAAAGCTCGGTGATCCCGACAATCTGTCCTCTTTTTTCAAAAGGGACAACGTTTGCGATAAAAGCTTGAAGACTGGGGTCAAAGATACTTTTGGCAAGCCCTGAAAGAAAAAGGCAGATCACCAGTACAGAATAAATCGGAATCAAGCCCACGGCAAAGGTACCAATGGTCAGCATCCCCAGTGAAAACAGCATTAAAATTTTATATCCGTATTTGTCGGCAAAACCAGCTCCGACAGTTCCTAATACCGATGTCGCCTGATTGATGGCAATGATGGATGTGATGGCTGAAAGGTCTACATTCAGACTTCTTGCAAACTCAGGTGCAAATGGATAAATCAGTCTTCGGGCGATGTTGAATAAGAGTTTGGTAAAGGTTGTGACAGTGATAAACTCTGCAAATCGTTTTGGGCTGCTGGTCATAGGATTTTTAGGTTGCCTGTGTGTTTATAGAGTGCCAAGAAGTCTGAATTTGTCAAATATCAGTAAAAGCCCTATCAAAATTAACAGGATACCGGAGATCTTATTGAATACACCGATAAATTTTGTTGCCCGTTTCATGATTTCAAGAATAGAATTGATGAAAAAAGACATCACAAGGAAGGGAATCGCAAGCCCGGCAGAGTAAACAGCTAGAAGAAAAATCCCTTTGATAATTGTATCCTGGTTCCCGGCCACAATTAAAATTGATCCAAGCATGGGACCGATACAGGGACTCCATCCGGCACCAAAAGCCATGCCGATGACAAAAGTACCCATCAGATGAAGCGGCTTTTCCTTTACATGGATCCTCTTTTCAAAATTAAAGCCCTTGATGTTGATCAATCCCAAAAGGTGAAGCCCGAAGATAAGAATAATACCGCCGCCCAGATATCTTATAACCCAGGAGTATTGACTGACAAATCCGCCCAAAAAAGATGCAGACGCCCCAAAAAGAATAAAGATAAAGGAAAAACCTGCCACATAAAAAAGTGTAGACAAGAAAACTTTACGCCGGGTTTCCTTTTTGTTCTCCGTTAGTTCATCAAGAGACAGGCCGGTAATAAAAGAGAAATATGCCGGTATCAGCGGCAGGATACAGGGAGAAAAAAAAGAGAGCAGTCCTGCAAAGAGAGCGGCCGGGTAAGTTATAGTTTCAGTAAACACGATGTCATCCTTATCCTTAAATTGTCATTTTTATCGTTTTAATCTATTCATTTTTTCTTGCCTTTCAAGGGGTATCTTCGCAAGGTTTGTAAGTCTGGATTATAAAGAAGACAGCCCGAATAAATATTTTTTCAGAGCATTGTTGTCAATTTGATTAAAAATTGATCCAGTTTTTTAGCGGAAACCTTTACGCTTGTCTTTAGTTCCTGTGCAAACAAAGAGATTTTATACTCTTCCAAAAGCCAGAAAAATTCTTCTATGTGTTGGGATCTTTGAAGAGTTGAGTTTTCAGACAAAGAGGATAAAAGCCTGTTCAGCTGCTTGATATATCCTGTTAGCTGCAATGCTTTTTTTTCTTCTTTTAAAGGATTGTCTACCGACCTTTGAACTCTGATACGGATGCAGGCTACATACCGGTGAAGGTGCTGGATTCTTTCGATCGTATAAAGATCGGTGAAATTTTCCGGTACAAGGTTTTTCAGGTCTTTGAAAAGAGCAGTTAAAATATCAAAAGTTTTTTTCTTTTTCTGGTGTTGAAAAGTCAATTTCTGGATGAGTTCAAAACAGGATTGATAAGCTTTGCCAAGGTCAATAATGGTCGTAATAAATTTTTGCCCGCTTGTGTAGAGATGTTTCATTTCTTTTTGAGCATGGAGTTCAAACGCTTTTTTTGTCCTGATATCTTTTTCAAACAAGGCGGTGGTGATCAGGTTGAATAATGAGTTTGAAAATTTTATCTGACCGTTAAAAAACGGGGCTATCTGCTTTATCCCGGAAGAAATATTGATATCTTTTTTCAACGCTTTGAAATTATCTGGAAAACAGATTTGAAAAAGTTTTTTTATTCCCTGACGATGGGAGTCAAGGGCCGCTTGTTCCGATCGGAAAAGCCTTAGAGTCAAAACCCGGATGTTTTTTTTAGGATCGGTACCAGGTTCAATTTTCAGACCCGGGTAGGCTTTTTGTGTAAAATTCCTTTTCTGCTCTAAGATAATTTGAGTTTCAAGATCTTTAAAGCTCCATTCACTGATATTGCTTCTTTCATATTTTTTCCGGGCCAGGTCAAAGGCATTGTTTCTTTCGGGCGGTAATGCTGTTGAAAACTCCTTTAGAATAGAAGTGTCCCTCAATGCTTTCACCTCTTTCCCATTTTTATCCCTGATAGAGAATCTCATTTTTAAGTGGTCCGGCAATTCTTTGTCAGACCAGAGGGTGGCAGGGATGACAAGATTAAACCGGTTTTGAATAAAAGAAGATAGCATTGAAAACAAGGGCTTGTCTTCTTTGGGCATGTGACTTGCAATAATGGCGGCTTTTTCAGATACCGGGACCAGTTTAATCCGGTATTTTTTAGGAAGCGCCTTAATCAGTGCTGCAATTTTTTCTTCAAACAGTCCTGGAACCAGTCGGTCCACACTGTTTTTTGAAATTAAAGAGGCTGATGTGGCAGGGACTTTTACAGTGATGCCGTCTTTTATGGATCCCGGGTTAAAATGATATTCCAGTTTAAATTTGCCCTGATCCGTCGTCAAGGTGTCGGGGAACAAAGATAATGCCTGTTCATCAATGGAAGATCTTTGAAGATCTTCCATTGTCATTTTTAAAAAATCCTGATTTTTCTGATCTTTGATAAATTTGGCAAATGTTCTGATATTATAAAAAGGTTTAGGAAACCTTGACTGATAAAAGAGAACCATATCATCTTCAGAGGCCAGAATGTCTTTTTTCCGTTGTTTATGTTCAAGAGTTTCAAGTTCATCAATCAGCGCCCGGTTATGATCCATAAATTCAAATTTTTGATGAATTTCTCCCTGGACCAGTGCATGACGGATAAATATTTCGCCGGATTCCTGCGGATTTATTTTGCCATAAGCACGTTTCCGGTCGTTGACAATAATCAGCCCGAACAGGGAAACCTGTTCTTTTGCCACCACTTCTCCCCGTTTTTTTTCCCAGTGCGGGTCTGAGTAGGTATAAATACAAAGGTCTTTTCCTGCCTGCTCAAGCCACTCAGGGTCAATATTGGCCACGGTTCTTGCGAAAAGCTGGCTGGTTTTGACAAACTGGGCCGCTACAATCCAGTTTCCGGCACTATTAAAAAGGCCGGACCCTGGAAAAATCATTGCCTGCTGACCCTTTGCAGCATTAAATATATTTTTTTCTTTTTTATGGGCAATGTTGGCAAGGTACCCTGATAAAAGAGATTGATGCAATACAATATACAGTGGGCCGCCAATATCAAATTCTTTGGCCTTCATTCCCTTGGTCCCGGTTTGGAAAGGTCTTTTTTTGTCTACTTTTATATCATGCTCTTTTAAAATTTTTGCAATCTGTCCGTGAATCTCGTTCCATTCCCGCAGGCGCTTGAAAGACAGGAACTGAGCCTGGCAGAATTTTTTGAGCTTTGATCGGGATTTAAACTTTTTTTCAGCACGTTTGACCGCATTCCAGATATTTAAAAGGGTAATAAAATCAGAACTGGGATCCTTGAATTGCATATGCTGTTGATCGGCGGTCTGGGTTTTTTGTGCGGGCCGCTGCCTTGGGTCGGAAATGGCCAGGGCGGTTGCGATGATGGTTGCTTCTTTCAAACACCCTTTTTTGTCAGCCTCAATTAAAATTCTGGATAATTTAGGGTCAATGGGTAACTTTGCCATGATACGGCCCATTTTTGTGAGGGTGTAGGCTTTTTTTCTACTCTTTTTGTCGTGGAATATTTTATTTTTAATGGCACCTAGCTCGATCAGTGTATCGAATCCGTCCTTAATACTTTTGGGGGCAGGCCTGTCTATGAAGGGAAAGGTTGTGACATCACCAAGGTTCAGAGAGATCATCCGAAGTATGACTTCGGCCAGATTGCTTCTCAAGATTTCAGGAGAGGTAAAAAAGGGCCTTGCCTCAAAGTCATCTTCATCAAAAAGCCGGATACAGACACCATTTTCAATCCTGCCGCACCGTCCCAGTCTCTGGTTAGCGGAAGACTGGGAAATGGGACTGACGGGAAGCGCTGTAGTCCTTGTCCGAGGTGAATAACTGGGGATCCGTGCAAACCCCGTATCCACTACATATTTTATTCCGGGGATGGTCAGAGAAGTTTCAGCTACATTGGTTGCTACAATAATTTTTCTGCCAGCCTGCCGTGAGAAAATTTTTGACTGTTCTTTAGCTGAAAGTCTTGCAAAAAGAGGCAGAACCGTGATCCCGGGATGCTGTCTGCCCCGGATCAGTTCCATGGTTTCTCCGATATCCTGCTCTGTGGGCATAAACACCAGGATATCACCGGATCTGGATTGAGAGAGAAGAAGATTTACAGCGTCTGCTGCTGCTTCAACATATCCCTGGTCCTCAATGGTGCCATTCTCATCTTCTTTGTCTAAAAAAGGCATATAAATGGTCTCAACCGGGAACATTCGGCCGGACACTTCAATGATAGGCGCATCGTCAAAGGCTTTAGAGAACTTCTGCGTATCAATGGTGGCAGAGGTAATAATCAATTTGAGGTTTTTTCTTTTTTTAACCAGGTCTCTTAACAACCCTAAGGTAAAGTCAATATTCAGACTTCTTTCGTGGGCTTCATCTACAATAATGGTATCATATGCATTCAGATATCTGTCCACCTGGGTCTCGGCAAGCAGAATGCCATCCGTCATCATTTTGATAACCGTATGGGGCCTGGTTTTATCATCAAATCTGATTTTATACCCAACAGACAACCCTATACGCTCATTGAGTTCTTCAGAAATCCTTTTCGCAACAGTAATGGCGGCAATGCGCCGCGGCTGGGTGCAGCCGATTATTCCATTCACCCCCCGGCCGGCCTCAAGACAGAACTTTGGGATCTGGGTGGTTTTTCCTGATCCTGTTTCCCCTGAAATAATCACCACACTGTTTTTCTTTATGGCAGTGATAATTTCATCTTTTTTCTGGGTAATGGGCAGATCAGGGTTAAAGGTTATATGAGAAGGCCTGTGTATTACTCTTGTCTGTTTTTTTGAAAGTCTTTTTTTCCCCTTTGGTTTATTCATAACTTTCAAATAATAGCCACGTAAACAGCACCTTCTGACAAACCACCGGTTAATGGATTATCAAACTCAATCGTGTGTGAGTCAGCATTTTTAAATACTTTACTCAGGAGATTGGTAAAAGAGTCTTCAGGAAAACCATCTGCCCAGAGGCCAAACACTCCACCAGGTTTCAAATGCTGTGCCAGTTCCTCCAGCCCTTCCTCGGTATAGAAACGTGAATTTGTCTGGTGTAATACGTTCGTCGGACTGTGATCTATATCTAAAAGAATGGCGTCATGTCTATTAGCAGGATATTCAGGGTCAAAGCTTTTTGACGTATTCCGGGACAGGGCAAAAAAATCAGAATTTACCAATCGGCAATGCGGGTCTTCCATCAGCGTTTTACCCAACGGGACCAATCCTTTCTGGTGCCATTCAATCACCCCATCTAAATACTCCACAACAATAAGCGATGTTACACGCGTGTCTTCCAATACAGAAACAGCCGTATATCCGAGCCCGAGTCCACCGACCACAACATCGAGATTTTCTTTTTCCAATACGCCAAGGCTAAGCTTGGAAAGCTGGGCTTCTGCCTCATGAAACAAGCTGGTCATTAAAAAATACTCACCAAGCTTTACCTCATAAATGT
>QMMT01000127.1 GCA_003647385.1 Deltaproteobacteria bacterium | reverse complement strand
TATATACATGAATCATAAAATGTGGTATAAATGACACAAAAAAATCTATTTAAATCAAGGATACTTTAGTTTAAAAGGAGCAACAAAATGAGCCCAGTCAATTTTAAAGAAATTAAAACCATATCTTATGAAAAGGCAGAAATCAAAAAAGGCTATACCGATCAATCCCTTCGCATCAACCTCGATACATCCGATATCATCATTAACCCCATTGAAGAAAAGATAAAAAATAAATTTATCGGGGGAAAAGGATATGATCTCTGGCTGATGTGGAATGCGGTTTCAGGCGACACCAAATGGAATGATCCTGAAAATACTATTTGTATTTCGTCGGGTCCTCTGGGAGGAACCCCGGGATATCCCGGAGGTGGGAAAAGTATTGTGACATCTATTTCTCCTTTAACGGGTGCACCCATTGATTCCAATGTGGGCGGATATTTTGGACCTTATAAAAAATTTTCCGGATTTGACGTGATACAGGTTGACGGCAAAGCAAAAGAAGATATCGTTATTTTCATTGACGGAATTGAAAATAAAATTAAAATTTTTGAAGCAAACAATCTTCCGACAGACTCCTATGAACTTTCGGATGTTTTGACCCACCATTTTGATAAGGAAAAACCGGTCAATGTTTCCGTTGTCACAGCAGGTCCGGGTGCCAAACACACCTTCTTTGGATGCCTGAACTTTTCCTGGTGGGATGCCGGACGTAAAAGGGTCAGATATAAACAGGCCGGCCGGGGAGGTATCGGAACTGTTTTTGCCGACAAAAAAGTTAAAGCCATTGTGGCAAGATGCGGTGCCATTTCAATGAAATCCAACAACCCGGCAGATCTTGATGCACTTAAACTCGTTACCAAAACCCATGCAAAAGAAATCCGTACACTTGATCCCAAGCAGAATCGCATGTCACTGGTGGGAACAACTCACCTTGTACCCATTATGAATGATCATGACTGCCTGCCGGTTCATAACTTCAAATTCGGATCTCATCCGGAGAGTAAAGTCATTGGTGAAGAGGTTTATGAACATATATTTGACAAGGGATTTGATGGCTGCTGGAAGGGATGTACCGTTGCCTGCTCCCACGGGGTGAAAGATTTTTCACCGTTTACAGGCCCTTACAGGGGGAAAAAAGTATTTGTAGACGGCCCTGAATATGAAACAGTCGCAGGCTGCGGTTCCAGTCTGGGTATTTTTGATGCCCATACCATCCTTGAAATTAATTTTTATTGTGATGCCTATGGACTGGATACTATTTCCGTGGGGACTTCCATTGCATTTGTCATGGAATGTTTTGAGAACAAACTGCTCACAACCGACCAAACCGATGGAATGGATCTAAGCTTTGGCAGTCGATTTAATGCCTTGGAGATCATTCACCAGATGGCGCGGGGTGAAGGATTTGGTGCCATTGTCGGCAAAGGCATCAGAAAAATGAAAGAGCTCTTTGCTAAAGACTTTGGTGCAGATATGGCTTTTATGCAGGACATTGGTATGGAATCCAAGGGGCTTGAATTTTCCGAATATATCACAAAAGAATCCCTTGCCCAGCAGGGGGGATACGGGCTTGCTTTGAAAGGCCCCCAGCATGATGAAGCCTGGCTCATCTTCCTTGATATGGTTCACAATTTTATGCCCACTTTTGAAGACAAGGCAGAGGCCCTCCACTGGTTTCCCATGTTCAGAACCTGGTTCGGTCTTTGCGGCCTTTGCAAACTGCCCTGGAATGATATTGTTCCTGAAGACAATAAAATCACCCAGGAACCCGCCAAGGTCGCTAAACATCTGGGTTGGTATGCCGAATTCTTTTCTGCTGTTACCGGCAGAAAATCAGAGCCCGATGATCTCATTTCCATGAGTGAGGCTGTTTATAATTTCCAGAGAGTTTTCAACCTGAAAATGGGCTACGGGACAAGAGAGCATGATACAGTCCCCTACAGGGCAGTAGGTCCGGTAACCGTTGAAGAATATGAATCACGAAAAGACAGGTATGATGACCAGCTTAAAGAAAAATATGGATTGGATATCAATAAGATGAGTTCAAAGGACAAAGTCGCGGTTTTAAGACAAAAAAGAGAAGAACAGTATGAACTGCTCAAAGATGCCGTTTATGAACGGCGCGGATGGACTCAGAATGGAATCCCCACCGTTAAAACCGTCAAACGCCTGGGCATTGATTTTCCCGACGTCATGGAAATCTTAAAGAAAAATGGAGTTGAATAACAGATGATAGAAGTTAATGAAAAGAAGGTACCATGGTCTGAAAATATGACCATTGCCTCTCTTTTATTAACCCTTGAAAAAGTTGAGTTCTGCGCAGTCGTCCGCTTAAACGGCAAACTTGTTTCAAGTCCGAATTTTGCCAAAGCAACTATACCGGACAACTCCAAGATTCAACTGCTGCCCCTGGTCGCCGGGGGATAAAATCAAATTTTAATATTTTTCGCTTCACAAATAACAGCCTGTCTGCTAAAAACCATTTGAAAGCAGGCAGGCTGTCAACATTTTAACCTAAAAAAAGAAAGCAACGATTGAAACAATTTTTTCTATTTTTAAATACGCTTTTTAGCAAAAAGCACCCAACAGATCCATCCCCAACACCATCATCAACTGTTGTTTCACCACCTTCCAGCCCCAAAAACAAAATTAAAAAAAAACGGCCCCCAAGACCCCACTCACAATACAGGGAAAAAAAATGGTCTGTTAATGATTTTGCTGTAGAACCAAAGGAAGGGGAAACAAGATTTCATGATCTGGATCTGCCATTGAGTGTCATGCATGCCATTTCCGATCTAAAATTCAACTATTGTACCCCAATCCAGGCAAAATTGTTGTCCCACACGCTACAGGGAACGGATGCCACTGCAAAGGCCCAGACCGGTACCGGTAAAAGTGCCAGCTTCATTATCACCATCCTTTCAGCCTTCATAAAAAAGGCATTTAAAAACAGGAATGGAACCCCAAGAGCCCTTATTCTTGCTCCGACAAGAGAGCTGGTCTATCAGATTGAAAAAGATTTCAAGGAACTTGCCAGATATACCAACTTAAGAATTATAGCCATTTTTGGCGGGACAGGCTATAAACAGCAGCAGATCATGTTGAAACAAAAACCGGTGGATGTTATTGTTGCAACTCCAGGACGTCTCATTGATTTCATGGGTAAACGATTGATCAATCCTTCCAAAATTGAAATTATTGTTATTGATGAAGCGGATCGGATGCTGGATATGGGGTTTATTCCGGATGTCCGCAGGATTATATTAAAAACACCCCACAAAAATAATCGTCAGACCCTTTTCTTTTCCGCCACTTTAACAGCGGATGTCTTAAGGCTGGCAGAGAGCTGGACGACCAAAGGAGCCGTTCAGATAGAAATAGATCCTGAACAGGCTGCTGCCGACAGCATCCATCAGATCATCTATATTTCAACTGAAAAAGATAAATTTAAACATGTCTATAACCTGATCAACAATGAACAGCTAAAACGCGTTCTTTTGTTTGTAAATCGTAAAGATACCGCAAGAATCCTGTCGGAAAAACTTGACCGGTACGGCCAGAAATGCGGTGTACTGTCGGGAGATGTCGCCCAGGACAAACGGTTTAAGGTCTTAAATAATTTCAAGAATGGCAGGATCAATATTTTAGTGGCAACGGATGTAGCTGCCCGCGGACTGCATATTGAAGGCATCAGTCATGTCATTAACTATGATCTCCCTTACGAACCTGAACACTATATCCATAGAATCGGAAGAACTGGAAGGGCTGGTGCCACAGGAACTTCCATCAGCTTTGCAGATGAAATGAGTTCCTTTTTTATTCCCAAGATAGAAGAAGTGCTGGGAAACAAAATCGAATGTGAGTATCCGTCAGAGGAACTGGACAAACCACTGCCAAAGCCTGAGAAAAAATATGTTCCTAAAAAACCTTCATATCAAAAAAGAAAACCCTTTAAAGGTAAACGCAGGCCGGGCAAATACAGGCGAAAATAATTACCGCGCCGGGGCCTGTTTCAAAGCAATCACAAGATGTGCTGGACTTTAATTTATGCCACTTTCTGAAGATACAGATATTGCTGAAATTCTATACACAATGAACTGATATTTGCTGCGTCTCCCAATATTTCTTTTGCATCCTCCAACGATTGATATTTATTTGTAAGTAAGATTAGTTCCATAGAAACGGTTCTCCTCTGACGAGCCTGCCTTTTCGCATAATCCAGATACATGGTGACAATTTCGTTCAGGTCTTTTATTCCATCAGCATTCAGGTAATTTTTGGCAATGGAAACATCCTGCTTTCGTACAATTGAACCTCGCCATGAAGTTAGTCCCATATTTAGAACATCGGGATTACTACGATTTTCAATGAGTTCCGCAACTGTTTTTCCGGTTGTAGCCCAGAGCATTTTATTTTGTACTTTCTTAAAAAAAACTGTGCCTGTTCAGAGGTTTTATCATAATTTATGGCTGTGGTATAAATATCACGGATTTTTTGATAAAATCGCTTTTCCGAAGCCCGAATATCCCGAATACGCTCCAGCCACTCATCAAAGTAATCCCATTTATCTGTCTGTTTGAGACGTTCATCATCCATGGCAAAGCCCTTGATGATATATTCTTTCAGGACATTAGTTGCCCATATTCGAAATTGGGTAGCTCTTTTGGAATTAACCCGATATCCAACGGCTATTATAGCATCAAGGTTGTAATACTTTACCGGCTTTGTTTGTGTTTTACCTTTAATAGCGCCATGCTGAGTGGTATGTTCCAAAATGGAACTTACCACTTTTTTATCCAGTTCTTCGCTTTAAAAAATATTTTTCAGGTGTTTTGTTATGGCTGACCGCTTGACATCAAAAAGTTCTGCTGTTTTTTTTTGAGTTAACCAGATGGTTTCGCTTTGGAAAATCGTATCGATTTTGATTTTGCCGTCTGTTGTGGTGTATAGGACAATTTCTGATTGGTTTTTTTGTTATATTCATATTTTATACCATCCAGTTTTCTTCATTGTATGGTGCTGATGATTCCATTACAAAATTTCCCTCACCGCCATTTAATTTATCCCCATTCCATTTTATGGGGTTATTTTTGATATATTCTGATATTTTAATAAATTCATTTTCATTACGGATGATGTATTCCCAATAATTTCGTTGCCAAATACGTTTATCAAATGATGGTAAAATATTTTGTTTTGCCATTTTAATATATTCAATTGTCGTATGCCGTTTAAATGATTGCACAACCCGCGACAATCCCGGTTTTGTTCCCGTTCCCGCCGTCGTTGCCATTCCTTTAATCTGATTGATCGCCTGTGATGAATATCAGGATTGTATTTTCTCATTTGACCTACAATTCCCCGTTTTTTAATTTAGGGGCTGCCCATTTGCTCCATTGAAATTCAGGAGAAATGATATTTGTATAGGTTTTACCTGTCAGTTCGGCTGCTGTGGCTTTGTCTTTTTCTAAATCTTCCAGATATTTTAGAAACAGCACCCACGAGGTTTGCTCGACATAATCCAATTCACTTCCACAGCCAGCGTCTTTGTGCAGTATATCATCTATGTTTTTAAACGTCTGTTCAAACATATGTTCTCTATCTCTTAATTTTTTTAAGTTATGACTGTCTATAAATCATGGCGCAATTTTTATTTGAGATTTAAACAAACCGCAAACCAACCCTTCACCATCCATCTTAGTAGGATTCATCCGCATACCACTACGCAGCAAATTCCTCAAAGAAACCGCAAAATCTTCATACTTTTCAGGACAACAATTAACCCTGACCTCTTCAGCCAGAGCATTGTACTGATCATCCTTCAAAATGCCTCTTCTTTTCTTCAATATTTCAACTTCCTTAGGCAAACCAATTTCACAATAAGCCCTCAAAACCTCATCCAGCTTAAAAGAAGTCAAAACAGTATCTCTCTTATTTAAAGTATTCAGCAGTCTTCTCCCGTTTCCACTCTCTGCAAATCCCATAACCTTCTCAAACAAATCTCTATTTTCCATAAAAATCAGTGTACAAAATTTAGTGATGCAAAACAAATAAATTTTCAAAAGACAATTTAAGTATAAGGGAAAGATATGATTAAAATAATTAGAGTACATGTGCTTTTTGATCGTAATAGCTTACCCAGGTAAATTATAGAGATCAAGTAAAAAAAAAAGTTTTACCAACGTTGTACACATTTACCCTCCCATTCAATGCAGTGCGTATTATAGCAATACAATGTACATCCTATGTATGCTGCTAAGCAGGCAGCTTCACAGAAGGGAGTTGGCTCAATTTGACAGGCTAACTCACAGGCTACATGCTGTTCTTCACACCCTCTTAAACAGTTATGAAGCGCATCCCAGTCCCAATCCACACACTCTTTTTCACAGAACCATCCTAGTCCATATTTCTCCATACAGTCCTCATGAGTCTCGCACTCACCACCCATATGCATAGTAGTTGGTGCTCTATTCCTCCTCTCTATAGTTATACTCTTATCTACGAT
>QMMT01000126.1 GCA_003647385.1 Deltaproteobacteria bacterium | reverse complement strand
TGGCACTTGCCATAGTTGCAGTATTAGGGCCGTCTCTTGTAAATGTCGTTATCGCTCTTGCTTTTACAGCTTTTCCATTTTATGGCCGTATCGCCAGGGCTCAGACACTCTCTGTTAAAGAGACTGACTATGTTAAGGCTGCTGAAGCCATGGGACAAAAACCAATAAAGATAATTTTAAAACATATTACCCCGAATATTATGGCTCCTGTTATAGTATGCCTCGGTATGGATATGGCAACCATGGTTATATGGGAGTCAGGCCTCTCTTTTCTGGGTCTGGGTGTAAGACCGCCAACCGCTTCCTGGGGTATAATGCTCAGGAACGGTTATAAATATATCCAGGTATCACCCTGGACTATTGTCTGGCCGGCTCTTGCCATTGCATTTTCAATGATTGCTTTCTCTCTTTTCAGTGATGGACTCAGAGTGGCATTAGATCCAAAGGAGCGTAATAGATGAAAGAGAACGAACCATTATTAGATGAGCCGTTACTTGAGGTAAGTAAATTAACCCTTGATTATAATCTTGGCAAACGAAAAATGAGAGCCCTTGACCGGGTGAGTTTCCAGATTGAAAAAGGTGAAATAATCGGTGTTGCAGGTGAAAGCGGTTGTGGAAAATCAACTCTTGGCCTTGCCATTATAAAACTATTACCCAAAATTGCATCTATAAGGAGGGGTGAAATCCTTTTTGAAGGACAGGATCTGCTCAAGCTTTCTGAAGATCAGATGAATAAAAAAATACGAGGTCAAAAGATCAGTATGATTTTTCAGAACCCCCAGGATGCTCTAAATCCGGTATTTACCATTGAAAAACAGATGGTTGATATTTTAAAAACCCAGCGTTTGTATAAAATAAGAGGATAAGATCTGCAAAATTTTTCAGGGATCAGGCAATCGAACGCCTTAAAGCCACTGGAATAGCAGATCCTGCACAACGTTTATCCAATTATCCCTTTGAGTTTTCAGGTGGGATGAAACAGCGCGTAATGATTGGCATGGCATTGTCATCAGGTACCTCGCTTCTTCTTGCCGATGAGGCAACAACTGCTCTTGATGTGACCATTGAAGCCCAGATAAACAAACTCATTGCAGATCTTGCAAAGGAGTATAAAACTTCAGTACTCTATGTCAGTCATAATCTCGGCGTGCTGGCAGAACTTGCCGACCGGATTATGATCATGTATGCAGGAAGAGTATTTGAAATGGGCACGACCGAAGATGTGTTTGGCTCTCCGTCCCATCCATATTCAGCAGCTCTTCTTGAATCCATACCAAGCCGGCAGGACAGGGGGAAACGTCTGCTGTCAATTCCTGGATTTGTACCGCCTTTAGACAATTTACCATCGGGGTGTTCTTTTCATCCACGCTGTAAATTTGCAGAGGATATCTGTAAAAAAGAGATCCCGCCAATGGAAGAGGTCTCACCAGGGCACTTTTCAGCATGCTTCCTGGACACCAAACGAGGGAGGAAACGACTGCAATGGATTTAATAAAAGTCAATAATCTAAAAACATATTTTTATCAAAACAAGGGATTTTTATCAAAATTTTTTGGAGAGGGTTTAAAAACAGTTCATGCAGTTGATGATGTCAGTCTCACAATCCAGAAAGGGAGAACGTTTGGACTGGTAGGTGAAAGTGGATGCGGCAAATCAACCCTTGGCAATACTATTTTCAGGCTTGTAAAGGCAACTTCAGGAGAGATTTTTTTCCTGGATAAAGATGTATTGAAAATGAACTCAGCGAATCTAATGGGGTTTCGTCAGAATGCCCAATTGATTTTCCAGGATCAGTACGGCTGTATGAACCCGCGTATGACAGTGGGTCAGATCATTGCAGAACCTTTGTTAATGAAGGCACATGGTGATCTTGATAATGATGAGCTTTTTGATGAGGTTGAAAGACTTTTGCTTGCAGTAAACCTTGATCCTGACTCTGCTGTAAAATTTCCAAATGAGTTTTCAGGAGGGCAGGCACGTCGCATTGGTGTGGCCAGGGCCATTGCTCTTAACCCCACCTTTATCATGGCAGACGAACCGACATCAGGGCTTGATATCTCCACTGCTGCTACAGTTTTAAATTTAATGCAGGATCTCCAGGATGAAATGGATATAACCTATTTATGGGTTTCTCACAATTTAAACCAGGTAAAATATATGTCAGACGATATGGCTGTCATGTATCTTGGGAAAATTGTGGAAATGGGAAAAACCAAAGATATTTTCAGTCAGATGGCTCATCCCTATACAAAAGCTCTTATTTCAGCGGTTCCACAGATATCCGCAGAAAAACAGCAGGAGACTATATTTCTTGAAGGAGAAATTCCAAGTCCCATTAATCCTCCTTCGGGCTGCAGGTTCAGGACACGCTGTCCCATGGTTATGAAAAAATGTAAAACTCTTGAGCCACCATTGATTGATATTGGAGCAGGACATTACTGTGCCTGCCATCTTCATAACAACAATTAACAATGAAAAAAGTTATTTTAAAGGAGTTGTAACAGATGAATGCCAAAGAGAGAATGGAAGCTGCCATTAATTTAAAACCGGTGGATAAGGTACCCAATGCGCCGTTTACTGAGGCACCGGTATGTAATTATTATGGCTCAACTTTCAGGGATGCCCTTCTTGAAGGCCCACAAATGCTCAAAGCTCATATGAAAAGCCTGGAAGAGTTTAAATTTGACTGGGTGATGCTGGGTATGGGCTATATAGGTGGAATTATTCCGGAAGCTTTTGACTGTACGGTGAGTTTCCCTGAGGATGTGTTCCCTATTATTGAGAAAACCAGTGTTTTTTCAATGGAGGATGTAGAGCATATGCCAAAAAAGAATATGTTCACTAAACGAATGGAAAGTTTCCTTCAAGGGGTCAGACTCCTTAAAGAAGAGTTAAAGGATGACGTGCCCATTGCCTGTGAATATATTTCCCCGTTTACCATTGCAACAAGGCTGAGAGGAACAAATGAAATCATGATGGATATGTATGATACTCCGGAACTTGTGCATGCTCTTCAGGAAGCCATCGTCCCTTTGGATATAGCCATGGGTAAGGCATTGATCGATGCCGGTGTGGACTATATTTTCTATGGGGCTGACATGGAATGTCCCATTCTTTTGTCTCCAAAACATTATAAAGAGTTTGTCCATGAACCCACTACCAAGGTGTGTAATGAACTGGCACGTCTGGGTGCGAAAGTCCTTCCTCATATGTGCGGAGATATTGTAAAAACAGGTATCGTTGATATGCTTCTTGAAATGGATATTCACGGTATAATGCCGGGCAACCTTACCCAGGAAAAAGTTTTAGACATCCGGAAATTAAAGGAAAAGGTCAAGGACCGCATCTGTATTTTTGACAATATCAATCCCAATGGCCCCCTATTGATTGGAACTCCTGAAGAGGTCACAAAAGAGACTCTGGAACATCTTGAAAACGCAAAAGGGATGAGCGGATATATCTTTTCCACGGCAGGCACATCCTCACCTTTCACTCCCAAGGAAAATTATCTGGCAATGGACAGGGAAGTGATCAATTTCCCGTGGAAGTAGATAAAAAAAATTATTAATAATTATAGTTTGAAATTTAAACAAAGGTTAATCAAGGAGTAAGTAAAATGGCAATAATCGATATTTTAAATGCCGTGGTAGATTTTGATAAAAAAGCAGTCGTTGAAAACGTAAAAACCGCTGTCAACAGAGAAATTTCTATTGATGAAATTTTAAACAAAGGCCTTATTGGAGCTATGGACGTGGTGGGTGAGAAATTTTCCAGTGGAGAAATTTTTGTTCCTGAAATGCTTCAGGCGGCAAAAGCCATGCAGGCAGGATTGGAAGTTTTAAAGCCCCATTTGACAGGCGATGCTATCGTAGAAAAAGGTACGGTTCTCATTGGCACTGTAAAAGGTGATTTGCATGATATTGGCAAAAATCTTGTGACCATGATGGTGGAAGGTGCCGGATTTAATGTGATTGACCTTGGGGTTGATGTGGATACAGATAAATTTATAAGCGAGGCGCAGGCTCATGATGCTGATGTGGTCTGTCTATCTGCACTCTTGACAACCACCATGCCGATAATGGCCAAAACCGTCGAAGCTTTTAAGGAAACCGGCCTGAAAGCAAAAATAATTATTGGAGGCGCACCGGTAACAGATGCTTATGCGCAGCAGATCGGTGCTGACGGTTTCAGTGATAATGCCCCAGGCGCCGTAGAACTGATCCGAAAACTGATTGCGGCCTAATTTAATTTTTATACACAGGTGTGACAACATGATACGGATAAATGAAAACTATAATCAATTAAAAGCATCCTATCTTTTTTTAGAAATTGCAAATAAAGTTGCACAATTTCAATCTGAAAATACAGACGCAGACATCATTCGTCTGGGCATCGGTGATGTGACCAAGACCCTTCCACCGGCATGTATCAGTGCATTCCATAATGGTGTTGAAGAGTTATCTTCTGAAAGCACATTCAAGGGATATGGACCTTATAACGGCTATGCCTTCCTCAGAGAAAAAATTGCTCAAGAGGATTTTCAAAAAAGAGGTGCTGATATTGATGCTGATGAAATTTTTATCAGTGATGGTTCCAAGTGTGATACCGGTAATTTCCAGGAATTGTTTGCTAATGACATTACCATTGCCATTCCTGACCCTGTATATCCAGTATATCTTGATACCAACATTATGGCCGGCAGAGCTGGTGATTCAAAAAATGGTCGCTATAAAAATATTGTCTATCTTGATGGAACAATGGAAAACGGTTTTATCCCCCAGTTGCCTTCAAAACCGGTTGATTTGATTTATCTTTGTTTCCCAAACAATCCTACTGGAGCTGTTATCACAAAATCTCAGCTTAAGGAATGGGTTGGTTTTGCTAAGGAACAAAAAGCGCTGATTCTTTTTGATGCTGCATATGAAGCATTTATCAGAGATGAAACACTTCCCCATTCCATCTTTGAAATTGAAGGTGCAAAAGAAGTGGCTGTAGAGTTTAGAAGTTTTTCCAAAACAGCAGGATTTACCGGTACCAGGTGCGCGTATACTATCGTGCCCAAAGAGTGTGTGGCTTACAATGAATCAGGGTCTAAACAACTGCTTCATCCTCTTTGGCAAAGACGTCAATCTACAAAATTCAATGGAGTATCATATCCAGTTCAAAAGGCTGCAGAAGCTGTTTATTCAAGTGAAGGAAAAGTTCAGATAAAGCAGAGAATTGACGACTATTTATTAAATGCCCGCATTATTTGCAAGACCATGGATGATTTAAAGCTGAATTACGTTGGAGGAAAAAATTCCCCCTATATATGGATCCATGGGAATGGCAGAGATTCATGGGATTTTTTTGATATGCTTCTTAAAAAAGCACAAATTGTTTGTACCCCTGGAAAGGGATTTGGGCAATGTGGAGAGGGCTATATCAGGATCAGTGCGTTTAACAGCCGGGAAAATGTTCAAAGCGCAATGGAGCGAATGAAAAAGATATTATAAAAAGCAGAAAAAAAGGAGAATCAGACGATATGAACCGTGTACTTTTTGACATTGATCGTAAAATGTTGGACAAAATTCATAACTCATCCCTGGAACTTTTAAAAGAAACCGGTATTCGGTTTCCCAATAAAGAAGCTCTTGATATTTTTAAACACCATGGATTCAAAACAGATGGGGAGATGGTGTTTTTTTTGAAATCAGACATTGAAAAAGCCCTTGAAACCGTACCGGAAACGTTTAAGTTGCATGCCAGAAACGAGGATAACAGTTTTGTGATAGGTGATGACAGCTATCGAATGGCTCCGGGTTACGGCCCTCCTTTCATTATAGAGAACTCCGGTGAAATGCGCCAGTCTGTTTTGGAAGATACCCATAAATTCTGTAAACTTGTACAGACCTCAAAGGCGCTTGATTTTAACAGTTCCATTGTGGCTCATCCCAATGACATGCCGGCGCAAACAGCCCATCTTGATATGCTGCTGTCCACCATGATGCTGACTGATAAACCACTTATGGGCAGCACCTCATCCAAACAATGTGCCCAAGAGTCCTTGGAAATGGCCAAAATAATTTGGGGAAATACAGAAAAAACTGTCATGCTCAATCTTGTGGATTCCTTATCTCCCCTGCAATATGCTGAAGAGATGATAGATGCGCTTATGGTTTATGCCAAAGCGGGACAGCCTTTGATTGTACATTCTTCCTGTTCCATGGGATCTTCAGGCCCGATCACAATAGCTGGTTCCCTTGTTATCTCAAATGCCTGTACTCTTGCGGGCATTTGTTTAGCTCAGCTGATTAATCCCGGCACTCCCATTGTGTATGGCCTTGGCGGCAGCCCAACAGATATGAAAACCGGCGGATATATTAATGCCTCTCCTGAGGATGCCAAGCATACCGCGATTGTAACTGCCCTCAGTCAATATTATAATATTCCATGCAGAAGCCAGGGAGCATTGACTGAATCTTTCAGTCTGGATTATCAGGCAGGAATGAATTCTCCCTGATGGTTGACACGGCCGCCCC
>QMMT01000125.1 GCA_003647385.1 Deltaproteobacteria bacterium | reverse complement strand
GTTTTATAGTTTTATTTGAGTGTCATTAAAAAAATACTGGATGCTCAGTAATTTCCTATCTCCATTTCGTAAAACTCAATACCGCCTGCTCCGTCCATGTTTCTGGAAAATTCCCTGATGCGGCACCTTGAAGAAGAGTTGTAAAGAATCAAGGAAGAGTTGAGAGCAAAAATTTTGCTTCCGGATTCTATTCTTTTTGCTACTTTAACTTCTGGCAGGGGTTTTGTTCTATTTGAAAACTCAAGCAACCGCTTTTTCTGCATTTTTCTTTATTTCTTTGATAGTTTTTGACACCTTCTGAAATGCAGCCATATTCCCTGAAGCCTTTAGATTTTCCATTTTTTTTCAATATCCTTTAGCTCCAATTGGGAGCGATCCTGGACAAAGGCAGCATGTTGGGAGATAACCCCATGCAGATTCTGGTCTTCTGTTGATAGTTCTTTTTGAGTGTAATCTCTGTTACGCCACGGCAATCTGATGGGAAGTGTCGTCTGCACCGGTGATAAAATTTTTGCTTTAGGTCACACAATTGGACCCAAAAATAAATGCAGTGTCCATTACTATTGAAACGTATTAGAGCCGCACGAGCATTCGCGCAAAATGTACTCTTAGGGAACCCGGGTTCCCAGGCTTTTATCTATGGCGGCTCAAATCGGGAAACCATACCATACTCCTTCGAGATTTAATTATAGAATAAATAAAGAAAATTTAGTATATATGATGCCTTTGAATTGTCAGGTTGATAACTTATCCAGAAATGAAGGAATAATAAATGATAAATTCACAGAGGCTGGCTCAAAGGTTTCAGGCTCTTGTTGAGATTGATTCTCTCTCCCGGGAGGAACGCAATGTTGCAATAGAGATTGAAAAAACATTAACAGCAATGGGTGCAACGGTTTGCTATGATACTGCCGGGGAACAGGTGAACGGCAATTGCTCCAACCTTGTGGCCAGGTTTAAAGGGACGGTTGATGCAGAACCCATATTTTTATCCGGTCACATGGATACGGTGGGGCCGGGAAAGGGTATAAAAGTTCAATTTGAGGATGGTATTTTTAAAAGTGACGGGACAACTATTTTAGGTTCAGATGATAAATCCGCCCTTGCCATTATTCTTGAGGTCATGGATGTAATCCTTGAAAACAAAATTGATTACCCTCCGGTTGAAATTGTTTTTACGGTCTGTGAAGAAATAGGTCTATTAGGAGCAAAATATTTCGATTATTCCTTAATGGATTCAAAGTTCGGGTATATCCTTGATTCAACTGATACACACGGGATTGTTACAAAAGCACCTGCTGCCAACAAAATTATCATTAAAATTTATGGCAAAGGTGCTCATGCCGGTGCAGAGCCGGAAAATGGGGTGAATGCCATTCTGGTTGCATCCAGGGCCATTTCCAAGCTTCGGCTGGGTCGGATAGATGAAGAGAGCACCTGTAACATCGGAACCATAAAAGGCGGGGTTGCCACCAATATTGTTCCGGCATTTGTTGAAGTTCACGGGGAAGCCAGAAGCCATGATGTAGAGAAATTAAAAGTCGTTACAGATGGTATTGTCAGTTCATTTCAGACCGCAGCAGATGAGTTTAAAGATGCTTCCGACCTTCCCAGGGTCGAAGCCATTGTCGAGAATGATTTCCCCCATACCAATATTCCTGAAGACCACATGGCTATTGTTCTTGCAAGAAAAGCTGCGGATAATCTTGGCATTGCTCTGGAAAGCAAGACCATTGGCGGTGGCGCAGATGCAAATATTTTTTTTGGCAAAGGTATCGTTGCCGGAGTCCTCGGAACGGGCATGACTGATGTCCATACTTTAAATGAATCTATTGCTCTTGCGGATATGGAGAATTCAGCTAAACTGGTGCTGGAAATTTTAAAGGTTCATGCAGCAGGGGAAATTTGAATATGATCGCCTATGTTGACATGTTTTCCGGTATCAGTGGTGATATGACCCTTGGTGCAATGATTGACCTTGGCGTGCCTGTCAGCTGGTTAAAAAAGGAGTTGTCTTCTGTTTTAAAGGGATTTCAATTAAAGACAAATATTGTATATCAGCATCATTTAAGGGCAACAGATATCATTGTTGATGTTAGTGAGGAAGACAACTCATCAAGGAACTACAAAGATATTAAGGACTTGATTGAAAAAAGTTCTCTGCCTGAAAAAGTGAAAGAAAACAGTCTTCTGGCATTTAAAAAAATAGCCCGGGCTGAGTCTGCCATTCATGGTAAAGATATTGAAACAGTCCACTTCCATGAAATAGGCGGTATTGATTCCATTGTTGATATTATCGGATCTTTTCTTTGTGTGGAGTACCTGGGTATTAAAAAAGTATATGCCTCCATAATTCCTTTAGGATCAGGAAGTGTGAAGTGTTCCCACGGGAAGATCCCGGTTCCTGTTCCGGCAACCCTGTTGATTCTGAAAGATGTTCCGGTTAAACCATCAGATGCAGCAACTGAAATTGTTACGCCAACAGGAGCAGCCATTATTACAACGCTTGCGTCCTCTTTTGGGGAAATTCCGGAAATGAGGATTAAAAAAGTCGGCTATGGTTCTGGAAAAAGAGATACCGGTTCAAGCCTTCCTAATCTTCTGCGTATTATTCTGGGAGATGCGATACGAGATCAAAAGAAAACCTCTGCTGCCCAAAAAGAGACCATTCATATCGTCAAAACAAACGTGGATGACATGAGTCCTGAGATTTCAGGTTTTTTAATGGAAAATCTGTTTGAAAATAAGGCACTTGATGTCTGTTATGTTCCGGTTCAAATGAAGAAAAACAGGCCCGGGATTCAGATTGAAGTGATGTGCCGCAAAAAAGATCTGGATAATATTATTGATATCATACTTAGTCAGACCACATCTATTGGCGTGCGATATCATGAATGTGAACGGTTTTTTCTCTTAAGGGAAAAGGTGTTTATCAAAACTTTGTTTGGAAAATTACAGGTAAAAAAAATAACCAATCCTGACAACACGGTCCGGTTTGTTCCGGAATATGATGTCGCAAAAAAAATTGCAAAAGATAAAAAGATTGCCTTAAAAGATGTATACAACCAAATTTTATGTGATGCTGCCTCTCTTGACCAATCCTCTTGACAGGGACTGACACAGAATATAGAACTGCAAAATGACCTTACATGAAAAATTCATAATGTTTTTTGCTACAGGTTGCTATTCAGGCAAAATTCCTTTTGCACCCGGGACATTTGGAACAATTGCAGCGATTCCTTTTGCGCTTGTTTTTTTAATTATTCCTTCAGCTTTTTATGGCGTTTATATTGCAGGGTTAATCCTTACAGCCATTTATTTTTCAGATCATGCTGAAAAGATACTGGATAAAAAAGATCCCGGCTGTATTGTTATTGATGAAATTGCAGGATATGTGGTGACCATGTCTCTGGTTCCGGTTAATATTTATACGATTGGAGCGGGTTTTTTTATATTCAGGTTTTTTGATATTATGAAATCTGCGCCCGTAAGATATTTTGAGGATAATTTTTCCGGGGGGGCAGGGGTGGTTTTAGATGATATTATGGCAGGCATTTTATCTGCAGGGGTGTTAAAAATTCTATATTTATCGGGTGTATTTTAGGAGAAAGGGATGGAAAAAAATTCAGAGAAGGAAAAGGCTGTAAAAACGGCAATGACTCAAATCGAACGTCAATTCGGCAAAGGATCTATCATGAAGCTGGGCGGCAGGGCAATCGAAGCTGTTCCGGTCATACGAACCGGTTCCCTTGCTCTGGATAAAGCGCTTGGGGTTGGTGGATATCCACGGGGCAGGGTGATTGAGATATATGGCCCTGAGTCTTCGGGAAAGACAACTCTGGCCCTTCATGCTGTTGCCCAGGCACAAGAAAATGATGGAATTGCCGCTTTTATTGATGCCGAGCATGCCCTGGATGTGGCGTATGCCAAACGGCTTGGGGTAAATTGTGATGAACTTTTAGTGTCCCAGCCCGATACAGGAGAGCAGGCCCTTGAAATAGCCGATATGCTGGTCAGAAGCGGCGGGGTTGATATCATGGTTATAGACTCTGTGGCAGCCCTTGTGCCCAGGGCAGAAATAGAAGGAGACATGGGAGACTCCCACATGGGACTCCAGGCACGGCTCATGTCCCAGGCCTTAAGAAAGCTTGCCGGCACCATCGGCAAAACCAACACCACCATTATTTTTATCAACCAGATCCGCATGAAAATAGGTGTGGTCTATGGGAATCCTGAAACCACTACGGGCGGGAATGCCTTGAAATTTTATGCTTCCATGCGTCTTGAAATCAGAAGAGCCTCGCCCATTAAAGACGGCCAGGAAATCATCGGGAACCGCACCAAGGTAAAGGTCGTGAAAAACAAACTGGCACCCCCGTTTAAAAATGTGGAATTTGATCTTATGTATGGAGAAGGCATTTCAAGAACAGGCGATCTGCTGGATATGGGTGTCGAGCTTGACATTGTGGACAAGAGTGGATCATGGTATTCATTTGGAGGCGAAAGAATCGGTCAGGGAAGAGAAAATGTGAAACTTTTTTTAATTGATAACCCGGACATTTTTGAGAATATTGAAAGTAAAGTCAGAGAACAGCTTGGGATTGCAGTACCTGGCAGTACTGATAATAATAAAGAAGCCAAAGCATAAAAAACTCAAAGTATAAAAAAAATAGCGGATTAGGAGTTGTGACATGACAGGCAATGACGCCAGAAAAATTTTTATAGAGTATTTTAAAAAACACGATCACAAGCAGGTAAGATCCTCCTCACTTGTTCCCCAGGATGATCCAACCCTTTTGTTTGTGAATGCCGGGATGGTTCAGTTTAAACGGGTGTTTACAGGAGATGAGAAAAGGGATTATTCCATGGCCGTAACTTCCCAAAAATGTGTCAGGGCCGGCGGGAAACATAATGATCTTGAAAATGTCGGGTATACGGCAAGGCACCATACTTTTTTTGAAATGCTGGGTAATTTTTCCTTTGGTGATTATTTCAAGGAAAAAGCCATTGATTTTGGCTGGGATCTGCTCACTAACGGCTATGGGTTTGACAAGGAAAAATTATATGTTTCCGTTTATCATGAAGATGATGAAGCCTATAATATCTGGCGCGATCAGGTGGGCGTACCAGAAGAAAGAATCGTAAGGCTGGGAGAAGAAGATAATTTCTGGTCCATGGGGGATACCGGACCCTGCGGCCCGTGCAGTGAAATCCATATTGATCGCGGGTCTGAGTTTGGCTGTGACAGAAAAGACTGTGCCGTCGGGTGTGACTGTGACCGATGGCTGGAATTGTGGAATCTTGTCTTTATGCAGTTTGAAAAAGATGACAAGGGCAATATGACGCCATTGCCAAAACCAAGTATAGATACGGGCCTGGGGCTTGAAAGAGTGATCTCTGTCCTTCAGGATGTCCCCACTAATTTTGATACGGATCTCTTTGTTCCCATTATGGAAAAAGTAGGAGAGCTTTCCAATAAAAAACGACATGAGTCTGATCTGGTTGAAGTTGCCATGAAAGTCATTGCAGATCATTCCAGGGCTTCCGCATTCCTGATCTGTGACGGGGTGCTGCCATCCAATGAGGGTCGGGGGTATGTACTGCGCCGCATCATGAGACGGGCCATCCGGTATGGGAGAAGTATCGGGCTTGTCAAACCTTTTTTACATGAGACGGTCCAGACGGTTTTTACCATTATGGATGAAGCCTATCCAGAGTTGAAGGACTCTTCAGCGTTTATTTTAAATGTGGTGAAAAATGAAGAGGAAAAATTTCGGCAAACTCTTGATACCGGAATGAAACTTTTAGATGCTACCCTTGCTGAGATTAAATCAGGTGAAATGAAGTCAGAAAAACGTTCCACAATCCCCGGTGATGTGATTTTTAAGCTTTACGATACCTTTGGGTTCCCGGTGGACATCATTGTCGATCATGTTAAGGAGATGGATATTGATCTGGATATTAAGGGCTTTGACAAGGCTATGGCAGAGCAGAAAGCCAGGTCAAAATCCACAAAAACGTTCGCAGGTGTAGGTGTTGCCTATAAATCTCTGACATCAAAAGGGGTAAAGACATCTTTTGAAGGATATGACAATTTTGAAGGGACATCTGATGTGCTCATCATTGTCCGGGATGATAAGGAAATTGAAACAGCTAAACAAGGTGATACCATAGAAATTGTCACTGCGGCCACTGTGTTTTATGCAGAATCCGGCGGTCAGGCAGGCGATGCAGGTAAAATTGAAAGTAAAAATGGCATTATTACCATTACAGACACCGTAAAAGATCCCGCAGGACTTTTCATCCATAAAGGTGTGGTCAAAAAAGGTGAGATCAAAAAAGGGGATAGTGTTACACTCACAGTGGATGTGCAAAAAAGACAGGATACAGCCTTGAACCATACAGGCACCCATATTCTTCATTCAGCCTTAAGACATATTATAGGGGATCATGTTAAACAAGCGGGTTCGCTTGTGACAGAGGCAAGATTGCGATTTGATTTTACCCATTTTTCATCTATTTCCAATAAAGAC
>QMMT01000124.1 GCA_003647385.1 Deltaproteobacteria bacterium | reverse complement strand
GTTATGAAAATTAAGGGATTTTATAAAAAATACTATTTAAATGCCGAAAATTAATCATCATTCAGCTGTATGATAACTGGAGAACATTATGTCAACAAAAATTATTGTCATTGGCGGTGGTCCTGGAGGATATGTTGCAGCACTTAGAGCAGCAGCGTTAGGGGGGAGCGTCACCCTTATTGAAAAGGAAAATCTGGGGGGAACCTGCCTTAACTGGGGATGTATTCCCTCAAAAATCATGAAAAATTCAGCAGATATTTTTCTTAAATTTTTAAAGGCAGATCATTTTGGTATCACAGTTAAGGGCAGTGTTAGCCCTGACATGCCGGCTTTAATGGAAAAAAAGAATAAAATTTTAGAAATCCAGAGAAAAGGAATTGATTCTTTATTAAAAAAAAGCGGCATTACACTGGAAATGGGCAGCGCCATGATAAAATCCTCTAAGATTGTTGAGGTAGTGTATGACAATGCACATAAAAAAGAGCTGGAATATGACAAGCTGATCATTGCCACAGGCACTAAACCATTAAATGTAGCTGATTTCCCATTTGATCATGATCATATCCTGTCTTCTAATGATATTCTTCAATTGGATGACATCCCTGAATCTATTGTCATTGTCGGAGGAGGGGTGATTGGCTGTGAATTTGCTTTTATCTTTTCGGCTTTGGGTGCAAAGGTGACCGTTATTGAAGCTATGTCAAGGCTGTTGCCGTTGCCTTCTGTAGATGAAGGTATTTCCAAATTGCTGTTAAGAGAGATGAAAAAAAGAAAAATAACCGTTTTTTGTGATACCATTGTCAAATCTTCAGACATAAAGAATGATCAAGTATCCATCGATATAGAAGTATCTCCCTTTACAGACAATCCAAAACCCAAAAAACTAAAGACGCATTTGATTGAAGCTCAAAAAATGGCGGTCTGCATCGGAAGAACTGCATTATCTTCTGATTTGGGATTGGAAAACATTGATCTTAAAACAACACCCCAGGGGTGGATCGAGGCCGATGAAAATCTGGAAACCAGTATTCCGGGTGTTTATGCCATCGGTGATATTCTCGGTCCTCAAAAGGTAATGCTGGCCCATGTAGCTTCCCATGAAGGCATGATAGCGGCACAGAATGCCATGGGGGAAGAAAGTTGTATGAATTATGATGTGATTCCAGGCGCTATTTTTACCATGCCTGAAATCGGAACGGTTGGATTGAGTGAAACTCAAGCTAAGGAAAAAGGCTTTGATGTTGAGGCATTCAGTGTTAATTTCAGAACCCTGGGAAAAGCCCAGGCCATAGATGAACTGGCAGGAATAGCAAAAATGATTGTTGAAAAAGAATCCAATAAAGTCCTTGGCGTTCATTTGATCGGTGCCCATGCAACCGATCTTATAGCCGAAGCGACCCTTGCCATCCAAAAAGGAATGACTGCCAAAGATATCGCCCATACCATCCATGCTCATCCCACCCTGGCTGAGATCATGGGGGAAGTCTCTTTAAAGGCATGTGGTATCCCGATTCACGGGTGAGTCCATAAAAAAAGGGTTCAAATCAGGCACATTTATCCTGATTTGAACCCTTGACCATTCATACTATCTGTTAAATCGTCCGTTTCCTCTTCCCTGGGGGCCAAATCCCTGGCCTGTCCCACGACGTCCGCGTCCGCGTCCTTGGCCTCGACCAAATCCCTGGCCTCCATTCCCCTGGCCCGGTTGAACGGGCTGGCCTTGATCTTGCCCTGCACGACAACCTCCAAGTCCACGACCTGTTCTATTTCCCTGACCCTGTGGGCCGGTAGCATCTCTTCCTGGCATATTTTTCACCCCCTTTTTTTCTTTTGGGTTCTTATGAATGTAATAGCAAATACTATGCCATTGTTTTTAAATTTTCACAAAATTTCTTTAAGTATTATTATTTCAATGTGTTGGAATGATTGAATGGCTTGTGAATTCTTGTACTATGTCTTAAAAGGTTGCAAAAATGCAACCAGAGAGTTGCAGAAAACAAGTATATATGTAAAAGGTTACCATAAGCCTGTAAGAGTATATAACGTTAAAATTAAACAGAATATCAAATTGGAGTAAAATCTGCATATGTTATATTTGTCTGAAGACGACCCGGATCTTGCCAAACTTGTCAGCAATGAAGAAAATCGTATTGAAACCACAATTAACCTCATTGCTGCTGAAAATCATTCCCCGCAATCAATCACAGATGTTATAGGTTCGGTGTTCAATACAAAAACCATTGAAGGATATCCTGGAAAACGGTTTCATGCAGGCTGTATGTATGTAGATAAAGTTGAAAATTTTGCCATTACAAGAGGCAAGACACTTTTTGAGGCTGAATATATTAATGTCCAGCCTCACAGCGGCACATCAGCCAATCTGGCGGTCTATTTCAGTGTGCTGAAACCGGGAGATAAAATTCTTTCCATGAGTCTGCCCCACGGAGGTCATCTTTCCCATGGTCATAGGGCCTCCATAACCAGTAAATGTTTTGATTTCAGTCATTATAAGGTAAATTTGGAAACAGAGATGATTGACTATGATAACGTTCGAAAAATTGCTCATTTTGTAAAGCCCAAAATGATTGTTGCGGGTGCCAGTTCATATCCGAGGCTGATAGATTATGAAAAAATGTCGCAAATCGCCAAAGAAGTATCTGCTTATCTCTTATCAGATATGGCTCATCTGGCCGGTCTTGTAGCAGCAAAAGTAATTCCGAGTCCGGTACCCTATTCTGATTTTGTCACATTCACCTGTTATAAAACCATGATGGGGGGCAGAGGCGGGGTGATTTTGTGCAAAGAAAATTTTGGGAAAAAAATAGATAAAGCGGTGTTCCCTGGATGCCAGGGAACCAGTGCAGTTAACCTTATTGCTGCAAAGGCTCTGATTTTCAAACTTGCCATGGAAGAAAAATTTATATCCATCCAGAAAAAGACCATTCAAAATGCCGGGATTCTGGCCCGAACATTGAGGGAAAAAGGATACCGCATTATTAGCGGCGGTACGGATAATCACCAAGTGTTAATTGACCTGACTTCTAAAGGTATTTCAGGTAAATCTGCTGAAGACTGTTTAGAAATTGTCGGGATCATCCTGAATCGAAACGTCGTACCGCAGGATGAAAAAAACCAGGGAAAAGTCAGTGGTATTCGGCTGGGAAGTGGCGCTGTATCAGCCAGGGGAATGGGAGAACCCGAGATGCAAAAAATTATTGAGTTAATGGATATGGCATTAATGAACCGAAAAAGAAAGGAGATAATAATACAAGTCAAAGACCTGGTATTAAAATTGTGCCGGGCATTTCCAGTCATAAAAATTGCTTAGGAAGTACACCATGGACAAATCACAGAATAAAATAAAAAAAATATGTCCTTCTAACTGAAGGACAATTTTAGCCCGCTCATGAAAACCCTTTGGAAGGGCTGGTTGCACACTTACCTATGCTATTTCCCATAAAGCTGGTGGCACTCATTTTTTTAACTACTTCGAGGCTTTTGCATTCAGGGCAGGAAATATTTTTGTCTTCACCGGCAAAAACCAGTTTTTCAAAATCCTTTTTACAGTGTTTGCAAGTATATTCAAAAATTGGCATGGGATATAGTCTATCCTTTAACATAGTGTTGTTGTCTTGCTATAGACAGTGCCTGGCCCGAAATTACCAATTTTCGGGCCAGGCTTGTTATTACTTAAATAATAATTCTATTTTGATCAAGGTCAATGTTTTTATAGTAAAATTAATTTAATTCTGCATGCTCAAGAATATCAGGAACTATATCTGCCCAGCCAAGTGGCATGATATGGACGCCCTGAACCATGGATTTTACTTCTTTTATAAACCGGCCTGCCATTTCAGCGGCTTTTTTCTTGTGATCTTCTTTTGCAACCGATCCGATTTCATCAATCCATTCATCCGGGACCTGGATGCCGGATACATTTTTGTTCATAAATTTTCCCATTTGGGGAGATTTTAAGACAACAATGCCGACCTGTATGGGACAATTGAACTTTTCTGCTTTTTTTATAAACTTTTCAAAAAGTTTTACGTCATAAACTGCCTGGGTTTGAAAAAACTCGGCACCGGCATCAATTTTCTTTTTCATTTTCATCAATTGGAGATCCAGGGGCTCAAAGTTGGGGTTTACAACAGCCCCTAAAGCCATATCCATATTATTTTCAATGGAATTTCCACAAATATCAGAACCGTTATTAAGCCCCCGAGCCATTTCACACAATTGAACAGAGTCAAGGTCAAAAACCGGTTTGGCTTCTTTGTGATCGCCCAGCTGGATATGGTCACCGGTGAGCAAAAGTACATTGTCAATACCAAGCGAATAGGCTGTCAGCAAATCAGATTGAAGTGCCAGGCGGTTTCTGTCACGGCAGGTGAGCTGGTAAACTGGTTCAATGCCATTTGTCTGTAAACGGACGCTGGCGGCAAGAGATCCCAGTCTCATAACCGCAGACTGGTTGTCCGTCACATTTACGGCATGGACATGCTGCTGAAGCTGAAGAGCTTCAATGGCACAAATGGGCTCAATACTCTTATCACGGGAAATGGCGCCTTTAATCGGTCCAACTTCTCCAGTAATTACAAATTCATTTTTATCAAACAGGGTAGTCAGTTTCATTTTCTATGCTCCTTTTAATCCTGGTTGCTTACAGTGACTTTTCCTGCTGCTGAGCAGAAAGTCGCTTCGGTTGGGCTTACTTTCAGGCTTCTGGGACGGCTCCATTTTGAGTGATCTTTTGGAGACTGATAGGGGTCCAGAAGATCCAGACGGCCAAGCTTGGCCAATCTTTCATAGATCAGTATCCAACCGCAGTCACGGTCAGGATCCACTTCGCAATGCCCGTTTTCAGCGCCTCCGCAGGGTCCGTTCAGCAGTTGTTTGGCACACAGGGTCATGGGGCACAGGCCGCCTGTGAATTCAATGACACAGTCACCGCAAAGGGAGCAGAATTCCTCAATGTTTTCTTCTGAAACAGTTTCACCGCCGAAAATTGTATCACATCCGGGATGAACCATACCGCCGTCTGTGGCATCAATCACCGTATGTACGCCCTGGCCGCAACCAAGGATCAAGAAAGAATCGGCTTTTTCAACCTCTTCTTTGTAATCTTCCATGAGTACCTTACGGGTATGATCCAGTTTGCACAAAGACATGCCCTGGGGTCCGGGTACTGTAAAGCCCGTTGTTTCAATTCCTCTATCGTTCAGTCGTTTTGCCATGTTCTCGGTTTCATCTTCACCACCAGAATGACATTTCCAGGCGCAATTATTACACCCGACGACAAATACCTTTTCACCCGGCTTAATAAAATCTACTATTTCACCAATTGGTTTTTGAATGGTTGCATGCACGTTATTTCTCCTTATTTAAAAAAGTTAGCTTTATATTGAATCTTTGCATCGTCAAATTCATTAAACAGAATTTTCAAACGATCATTGGCAGTGATTATGGCAACAGATTTTTCTTTGGCTTCATTATCAGTCTGAAAACAAGCAAGGCACCTTTGAAACTGACTGTCTCTTCCCAGAGTTCTGATATTAAAATCAACCATAAGAAAGGTCTGTTCATTTTTTTGATTTGCAAAATGCTCAACAGCCGAAATGATTTCAAGATCTATTCCAATATTAACTGTATTGCCTTCTTTTGCAATGTTGATGTAATCAAAAATGGTGAGTATAGCACCTGTGGTTTTATTTTTTTCCGGCTCAATTGTGTCATATTTGACAAGCATTTCTTCAAGGCTAAAAAATTTTTCCTCAAGTTTAATTCCAGCATCCAATAATTTTTTATAATCTCTTTTTAAATATCGGTTCGCAATCATAACTGCCTGGGCTACGTGTGGACAATGGTTGTTAGGGCATCCCCTGGCATAGCATTTTCTGAAAATATATTTTTTTGAGCCAATAAGCCCGGAGTATTTACAAAGAAAAATGTAAGCCTGAAATTTTATGTTCCCATGGACAAAATCCACCGGAACAATCTCAAACATGGTGTTACATGTTATATCCTCACCATTTTGAATAGACTCGATAAGATCTGTTATTCTGTGTGGTGATTTGTTGCTTGATAGGTCGTTCATTTTTTTCACCTTTCCATAAATAAAATTATTATTAGAAAGTTAATTGTTTATCAGATTCAAGGATTGCCATATTCAGTGATGTCCCAGTAGCAAGTTCTGCACCTTCAATAAAATCTGATAATTCCATATTTCTCTCTTCTATACATGGTTTGCAGACAAGAAGTTTTCCATCAAGTTCCATAAAATCACTCATAAGTTTTTTTAAAGGAGCACGCTCTCCTGCTTTGTGAATATGATCAGCATATCCTTTTTGTGCAAGATAAACACTCTTACCCATAAGAACTAATGTAACATCTTCTTCAAGAGCAAGGGCTGCGTTTGCCAAACCGATACATATTGATGCTTTTTCTGCATCTTCCCCTCCACATGTACACATATAAAGAATTTTTTGTTGTTTTTCAGACATTGTTTATACTCTCTTTTTATAAATATATTTTAAATACTGGGCATATAC
>QMMT01000123.1 GCA_003647385.1 Deltaproteobacteria bacterium | reverse complement strand
TTTCAGGTATGTCGATATTGAACAATTGCTGTGTAACATTGAGATAAAGCGAATCATCCCTGTGGTCACCGGTGTTACGCAAAAAAAGTATGGGATCATGAATGGTTCGACTTGCAATCGCCTGTGTCATGCGTTTGATTGCCTCGATATCTTCTTGTGAAAGATGCTTTAAATTGGAAAGAGTTTTATTGAATTCAATGTCAACGATGGATGATATTTTATTGTTCAACGCTTTAACCGTCGGCACAATCGCAAGGCTTTCCAGCCATTTACGAAATTTTAATACCGCTTCTTCGATAAATCTTTGTGCTTTGATTGTCTCTTTCCCCCGCTGTTCAATATTTGATTCAACAATATTTTTTAAATCATCAATATCATAAACATAGGCGTTGGAAACTGTGTTAATCTTTGGATCAATATCCCTTGGAACAGCAATATCAATAAAAAAAAGTGTGTTATGACGCCTTTTTTTCATGGCCTGTTTAACTTGATCCAGCGTCAACACATATTCTGTTGCTCCGGTTGAGCTGATAATGATATCAACGTCTTTTAATGCATCTTGTCTTTCTTCAAATTTAACGGCATGGCCATTGAATTTTTGCGCAAGCTCTACAGCATTTTTAAATGTTCTGTTTGCCACAACGATATTTTTAACTTTATTGGATATCAAATGTTCAACGGCCAGTTCCGCCATTTCACCGGCACCCAGCAGCAGAACACTTTTCTGGGATAGATCTGAAAATATTTTATTGGCAAGTTCAATCGCTGCATAGCTGATGGAAACCGCATTATCCCCTATTCCTGTTTCTTTTCTGACTTTTTTTGCAATACTGAAAGTCTTGTGCATCAGCCGATTCAACAGCACACCTGATGCATTATTTTCAACAGCCACCCTGTAGGCCTGCTTGATCTGGCCCAGAATCTGGGGTTCGCCAACCACCATTGAGTCCAGGCTTGAAGCAACCATAAACAAGTGCCGTATTGCCTCATCTTCCTTATAGATATACAAAGAACTCTTAAACTCGGCGCTATCAATTTTTCTTTGATGAGAAAGAAACTCAATCATTTTATCAATCTGTTCACCCGTTTGTGGGATATATAAAATTTCTGTCCGGTTACAGGTAGAAAACAAAAGACTTTCTTTAATGTCCTTGTCCTGCTTTAAAAATTCAAGCGCGGATATTATTTCTTCACTTGAAAATGAAAGCTTTTCTCTTAGTTCAACTGGTGCTGTTTTATGGTTTACGCCGATTAATATAATTTTTGACATTCTTTTTTCTTTTATTTTGTAAAGGGTTGGTGATGGCCGCCTAAGAGTATATTGACCCCGATAAATGTAAAGATGATGATTAGAAAACCGACAATGGTCATTATGGCTGATTTTCTGCCACGCCATCCCGAATAAAGACGAAGATGCAGCAAGGCTGCATATACCACCCAGGTTCCCACGGAGAACACTTCTTTGGGATCCCAGCTCCAGAACCTGCCCCATATGGTTTTTGCATAGATAAACCCTGTCGCAAGTCCGATGGTCAGCAAGGCAAAACCAGTGGTTAAACACGTATAGCCGACGTTATCCAAAAGGTCCAATGATGGCAGCCGCTTAAAGAAAAAGCCGGGGTTTTTCGTCTTGATCCCCTTTTCCTGCAGCAGGTATAAAATCCCTGCCCCGCATGCCAGTGCAAGAGCAGCCTCACCTGTAAACACCATAATAATGTGAGAATAAAACCAGAATCCCTTTAATACGGCATTCTTTTCGACGGGAGCATCCGGAATCAACAATACCGCCAGCATAATGCCGGACAGCAGGATCGAAGCAAATACTCCTAGGATTTTTAGATCAAATTTATACTGAAAGAACAAGAACATACAGCCCAAAGAAAATGCAGCAACCGATAAACTCTGAGATAAATTCTGTATAGGAACATGCTGGGTTGCTATCGTATAAATCACCATACTGACAAAATGAAATCCAATGGCCGTCGAAATCAAATAAAGGGCGGATCTCTGATAGGTCGATTTCTGATTAAATAAAAACAGCAGGTACCCGATCATACTTGTAAAATAAAGTACGGTTGTTATCTGTAATACCATGTCAGCAGCTTGAAGGTTCATTCATCACTCCTTGAAGAAACAAGATCTTGATACGAATATTTTTTTCCCAGAACATCCCATAAGACAGCGTTTAAACTTATATCATCATTTGCTTTGATCAATTCAAGGATTCCTTTTTCAATGAGGGCATTAAATATCTTTTTATGTTCATCCGGGCCATGCCCTGATGATAAAAGTTTTTTGCGTATATTTCCCATCAAATGCAACAATTGTGCATACTCAGATCCGAACTGACTTTCAAGATCCTGTCTGATTTTCTTTGCCATGGCAGGACTGGATCCCGAGGTTGAAACAGCAATCGTAAGGTCTCCTCTGTCTACAATCGAAGGAAGTAAAAAATCGCTTTTATCTGTTGCATCTGCCACGTTGCAAAGAATATTGAGCAGTGAAGCATCCTTTTTTATCTTCTGGTTCAAATCAGCATTATTGGTAGCAGCAAAAACAAGGAACATTCCATTTACATCTTTTTTTTCATATTTTTTTTTTTCAATACAAATATTTATTTTTTCCAAATCGGCAAACTTATGTGAAAACGTTTCACTGATAACTTTAACCTTTGCACCACATTTTTCAAGGGTAGCGGCCTTTCTTGCACCGACACTGCCACCCCCTACAACCAGGCAGTCCTTAGCCCTTATATCAAGAAAAATGGGATAATATTTCATTGCCATCCTTTATTTCAACCCTTGTTTGCATAAAGCATTTAATATATATTGCCTTATACTATTTTTCAATGTCTAACCCAGATATTTCAAGGATAATTGATATGATTATTGATTCACACACTCATATTTTTTCAGAACAGGTCAGACAGGACCGTTCACATTTTTTTGATAATGAACCTGAATTCAAACTGCTTTATAATTCACCAAAAGCAAAAACCGGTAATATTGTTGAACTATTAGAATCAATGGACAAATACGGGATTGATATCTCTGTCATTTGCGGGTTCCCCTGGCGCACTCCTGACTTCACACAACAAAACAACGATGTTATTATTGAGGCTGTCCAGAAATACCCTGACAGGATTAAAGGTCTTGCCTGTTTCGATGCTGCCTGGAGTGGAGCATCCAAAGAAACCCAAAGATGTATTGAAGCCGGCCTTTGCGGTGCAGGAGAACTTGCCTTTTATCTTTCCGGAATTGACAACGAAGCATTATCATACCTTAAGCCTGTCATGGCTGTTTTAAGAGATAGTGGCAACCTGCCCTGCATGATTCACACCAATGAACCTGTGGGACATAAATACCCCGGTAAGACCCCCATAACGCTGGAGCAGATATACACGCTTGCCAAGACCTTTCCTGACAATAAAATCATACTCGCCCACTGGGGAGGGGGAATCTTTTTTTACAACATCATGAAAAAAGAGACCAAAACCACTTTGAAAAATATCTGGTATGACACTGCTGCCTCACCATTTTTATATGGTTCACAAATTTATAAGATTGCAGTTAATGCAGGCGTAGCAGATAAGGTTCTTTTTGGGACAGACTTTCCGTTACTGACACCTGACAGGTATTACAAGGATATTGAAAACTCTTCTATTAACTCCCGTCAAAAAGAGCAGATACTGGGAAAAAATGCCGCCTTGTTGTATGGATAATTTCTCCAAAAGCATAATTTAACCTTGCATTTTCAAAGGCAATGTTTTATTTTGCAAGGTATGGAGAGGGCATATAAAAAACTTTTAGAAGAATATCTTCAATTTTTCCCATGTGTTGCACTTATAGGGCCACGGCAGTGTGGGAAAACAACACTGCTTGAATCTTTTATGCCGGAATGGAAAATAATTGATCTTGAAAAACAGAGCGATTTCCAACTCCTTTCACATGATCCGGATTTATTTCTGCGTTTAAACCCTGAAAAAATTGGAATCGATGAAGCTCAAATATTTCCCGAATTGTTCCCGGCACTGCGAGTTGCCATTGACAGGGACAGAAAAAAAACAGGCAGGTTTATTATAACAGGTTCAAGCTCTCCAAATCTTGTAAGGTCAATTTCCGAGAGTCTTGCCGGGCGTATTGGAATAATTGAAATGTCTCCTTTTGCCTTTGCCGAAGTTTCGAGTGCCAACCCTTGTTTCCAATTATGTAAACTTATAGCAAAAGAAGTACCGATTGAAACCTTTGTACGGGATCTCAAACCCAAAGCCAATATAAAACAGGCTCATACATACTGGCTTCAAGGCGGATTTCCAGAACCCTGGACCAAACAAAACAAACGATTTCGATCCCTATGGATGAACCAGTATTTGGGTACCTACATCATGAGAGATATCTTAAGGTTATTTCCAAAAATAAATGAGAATAGATTCCGCACTTTTGTAAGGCTTCTAACAGGTATTTCAGGTACGGTCATTAATTATTCGCAAATAGCACGATCTCTTGGTGTATCACAGCCAACCGTCCGTGATTATTTTGAAATTATCCATGGAACATTTCTTTGGCGCAACATACCTTCATACACAAAGGATAGTGTAAAAAGGATAGTCAAACACCCGAAAGGTTATTTCCGGGACAGTGGTTTACTCCATTTTCTGATGAGGATTTCGGATCTTGACACTCTCTTTGCCCATCCCCAGATGGGCAATTCCTGGGAGGGTATGGTCATTGAAGAAATAATAAGGGGCTTCCACTCTCTTGGTGAAGGGTTTGATTATTATTATTACAGGACCTCCAGCGGTGCCGAGATTGACCTTGTCATTGAAGGGAGCTTTGGGCTGATTCCTGTTGAAATCAAGAGCTCTCAAACTGTGCAAAAAAGACAACTTAAAAGTCTAAAAAATTTTATCAAAGAAAAACAATGCAACTATGGACTTGTTATCAATAATGATGAATCTCCTCGTCTCTATGATGAAAACATAGCGGCAATTCCATTTACGCACCTTTGAATTGTGAGTCAGAGTCTACACGGGAATACTTATTTTAAAGGCACTTCCTTTATCTTTTCTACTTTGGACATCAATTTTCCCCTGGTGATACTGGACAATATGCTTAACAATGGCAAGCCCCAAACCTGTGCCGCCTTCATGCCGGCTTCTTGCTTTGTCCACCCGGTAAAACCGATTAAAAATTTTTGACAAATGCTCTTTTTCGATACCACAGCCGTTATCTTCAATCACAATATCAATAAACCCATCCCTGCTTGATACTAATATGGCAACGGGACTGTTTTCATGACTATATTTTACAGCATTATCCACAAGGTTCATCAGGGCCTGTTCCATGAGAATGGGATCAACCACGGCGGTGAGCTCTTCAGAACAGTCAATGCTGACAATGATATTTTTTTTCTTGATACCGGCATGGCAGGTATTAACGGCTCCCCGGATCAATGTCGCCACATCCTGTTCTTCAAACTGGATGCTGGTTCCCTGTAGTCGTTCTAACCTTGACAATGCCAGAAGATCATTGATCAGCTCGATCATACGATTTACATTTTTATCAATAATTTTTAAAAACCGTTCACTCTTCCGGGTATCATTATTGACCAGCATTTCCTGGAGGGTTTCAATAAATCCTTTTATGGCTGTCAGGGGTGTTTTTAACTCATGGGACACATTGGCGGCAAAATCCTTATGCATTCTTTCAAGACGTCTGATCCTTGTAATATCATGAAAAATAATCAAGGTTCCGATACGGCTTTCAGCTGTATCATAAAGGGCTGTTGAATGGATATTTAAAATCAGGCCCTCGTCCCTTGTTATCACAATATCATCCTCAACAGGTTCATGGGTTCTCAATGCCTGTTGAATGAATTTTTGAAATTCAATATTTCTTGCAACCTCTAAAACATATCGGGCCTTAAGTTTAGAGGCTGGAAAATCAAATATTTTTGCAGCCGCAGTGTTAATCGTGATAATTCTTTCATCCTTATCTATGGCGATCACACCTTCCTGCATACTTGCATAAATGGCTTCAAGCTCTGTGCTCCGATTTTTAAAATCCCTGATTTTTTCATCCAGATTTTCAGCCATCCGATTCATGGTGACTGCAAGCTCGGACAATTCTTCAGAATCCGGTACTGCAAGTCTTGCGTCCAGATCTCCTTTGGCAAATCTGGCAGCCCCTTTTTTCATTTGTTCAACCGGATATGTAATTCTTCGGCTCACATACAAACTGGCGGCAGCTGCAGCAAAAATGGTAAGAAGTAATGCGATGAGGATATTATTTCTGACTGATTTTATTTTATTGTCAATGTCGGAGACGGACACAGATGTCCTTACAACGGCGGTCACTCTTCCTTCAACCACAACCGGAAGAGCGATATACATCATATTCTCATCAAGCGTTGAACTATACCGGATGGAAACTCCCTTTTTTCTTTTCAGAGCCTCCATGATTTCCGGCCGCTTCATGTGATTTTCCATCAGTTTAATATCCCCGAAGGAATCACCCACCACAACGCCGGAAGGAAGAATTATCGTTACCCGTGTTCCCGTC
>QMMT01000122.1 GCA_003647385.1 Deltaproteobacteria bacterium | reverse complement strand
TGCAAGATCCATATCTTTTTTAAATTTCCTTAGACAAAATTTTTAAGAAAAAAACAAAAAAAGTGTTGCATTTTTTCATCATGTGTGAAAAAAAGAAAATAATCAAAATAATCTGGATGACAGAAAGGATCAGATGGCTGTGAATAAAATAGATGCTTTACTGAAAAGAATTCTTGATGCTACAGGTATCAGTTCCCAGTCAGAGCTTGCAAATGAGCTGGAAATTAACCGGTCGGGAATCACTCACGCAAGACATAATAATAAAATTCCGGATAAATGGATTGTTAAGCTTTATAGAAAATTTGGATTCAATCCCCAATGGATCGAGACCGGTATCGGAAACGTCTTTATTCATACAGAATCAGACAGTGACGTGGAATTTAAATATATCCCGAAAGTGGCCGCAAGGCTGTCTGCAGGAACTGGATCTTTTGAGTGTGAAGAAACTGTAACAGATTACCTTTCGTTTCAAACAAGGTGGCTGGCAGGTAAGGGATCTGTCAACCATATGGTTGCCATGGAAGTGTTCGGCCAGAGTATGGAGCCCATGATAAAAGAGGGTGATACTGTTTTAATTGATCAATCACAAAAAAATATTCTTGCCGGGGCAATATATGCAGTAGGTGTAGAAGATACGATTTTAATAAAGAGATTGGAAAAACATCCCAATAAATTAGTTCTTTGCAGTGATAACAAGGATTATGAATCTATCTATCTGGAAAGCGAAGAAGCGGATGGGTTGCGAATTATTGGTAAGGTTATCTGGAGCTGCCGGGAATACAGGTAGTAGTTTTTTTTGTGCATCGTGTTTAGTTTTTTCAACAAATGATGAAAAATTAGAAATAAGGAGTATTTAAATGCAACAAATTCAAAAAACAATAGTTGAAAAATGTAGTATTGGGATTTTAGGAACTGCCTGGGTTGCAGGGCTGCTTATTGCCGGCAGTGACAGTTTATATATGCCTTGGTTCAATGGTGTTGGACTGCTTTTATTTTTCGGTGCAAGTTTTTTATTAGGAAGACTGCTGAATCCATCGCATTTAAATGCCGGTATCATGATGTATCCCAAATTTTATCAAAAGAAACCAAAGCGTCAATATTCGATATGCTCTGGAGAGTTAAGAAAAAATTGCTTTAACACTTAATTTAAACACTGATCCCTGTGTTGATGGCTTTGGGTTATCATATCTGAGAAATATTTTCGTTTTTTCTTGTCATTGAGTCAAAAAACAATTAATCAATTGAGGAATATTTTATTTTTTTTAACCCGTAAGGATTTCTCGTGGAGAAAGGCTTAAAAATTAAAAAAATTGAACGCCTCAATCTTGTTCTTCGGACCATCAGGGACGTAGGGCGATTGCTGATCAGTGAAAATGACCGAGAAAAATTAATTCAAGGTGTTTGTAATATCCTGGTTGAGAAAAGAGGATATTATAATGCCTGGATCGGGTTGTTCGGGTATGAGAACTGCATTGAGTCCGTTGCAGGTTCCGGTTTTGAATCCCTGTTTAAAAGCATTAAAAAAAAAATAATAAATCAAAAATTCACCCGTTGCATTGAGCATACGCTTTTTTCAGAAACGGTTTTTTCAGCCAGCGATCCTGTAAAGGAATGCAGTGAATGTATCCTGTCACAGAATTATTCTAACAGAGACGCTTTGGCGGTTCGACTCGAACACAAAGAGAAAAATTACGGATTTCTGGTTGTATCTGTCCCGAAAGGGCTTGCGTCAGATGATATTGAAAAGAATATTTTCAAGGAAATTTCAGATGATATTGCCTTTAGCTTATATCGACTTGATCAGGAAAAGAAAAGAAAACTGACTGAAGAAGATCTTAAGCAAAGCCAGATTCGTTTTAAAACTCTGATAGAGAATTCTTTAAATTGTATTTCCATTATACAGAATAATAAGGTTGTATATAAAAATCCAGGGGCCAGCAAAATACATTGTCTGGTGAGTGAGGTGTTAGATCCTCCGCAATTTTTAAATGTATATTCAGAAGATCGAGTTCGAATAAAGCAATTATATACGCAATTGCTGTCTGATAAAATCAAGCATATTGAAACAGATTTCAGATACTGTCCTGCTATAAAAAGTAAAGCAGATCCGGAAATCCGGTGGGCACTTCTCAATGCAACAAAGATAGATTATCTGGGAGTTGAATCCATAATAACTAATATTATGGATATCACGGATTCAAAAGAAGTGGAAAACCTTTTAAGAATACAGGATAAAATGACCTCCCTTGGGAGGGTAACAGCTGGGATTGCCCATGAAATAAGGAACCCGTTATCTGGAATATATATCTATTTAAAGGCATTAAAAAAGATATATAACCAAATGGGGGATATCACTAAAGTTGTTTCGATCATTGATAAAATCGAGCTTGCATCCAATAAGATTGAATCGATTATTAAACGGGTAATGGATTTTTCAAAACCGTGCCAGCCTCAATTTGTTGTGGCCGATTTGAATGACTATATTGACGAAGTTACAAAATTGACATCCGTGACATTAAGGAAAAATGGAATTGGGTTTGAAAAATATTTTGACCCGAATATTCCAAAATGTTTTTCAGAACCTCATTTGATAGAGCAGGTCATATTAAACTTAATAACCAATGCCGCCGAAGCCATGAGGGGATTTGCCGGTGAAAAAAAGATTGTTCTGGAAACGAAAAAAAAAGATAATTATATTGTCATCAGTGTCAGGGATACAGGCCCTGGTATTCCCTTGTCGAGGCAATCAAAAATATTTGATCCCTTTTATACAACCAAATCCAATAGCTCCGGTATTGGATTAAGTATTTGCCATCGTATTATTTTAGATCATGGAGGATCGTTAAAGGTTCTTACAATAGAAAACGGAGGAGCCAAGTTCATTATTGAGCTGCCCTTAGAAAATTAAGACAGATGAGCGATTTACTATGATAAAATATTCCATTGCCATTGTTGACGATGAAGAGATCATCAGAGATGCTCTTGATATAACACTTTCAGACAAATACAATATCAGCCTTTTTGAAAATGCAGAATTATTTATAGGATCTATGAAAAAAAAGACACCGGATCTTGTTTTAATGGATATCGGCCTTCCTGTGATGAGTGGTATAGAAGCTCTTGGAATCATAAAAGAGCGATATAATGATATCCCTGTTATTATGATCACTGCCTATGAAGATATTAATATGGTGATCCAATCTATGAAAATCGGGGCATTTGATTTTATTTTAAAACCAATTAATCCTGATATTCTGGAACTGACTATTAAAAAGGCGATTTCATCCATTGCACTTACCAAAGAGGTTAAGGTGCTACAGGAAAAATATCTTAAAGATAACCAACCCTGTTTTGTCGGTGAAAGCAAGAACATTGAAAATGTAATGGATTTTATTAATATGGTCGCAAAAAGTCCGGATACGCCGATCATGATTTTAGGGGAGACCGGGACGGGAAAAGAGATTATTGCAAGGGCTATTCATGCCAGAAGTCCTGTTTCTCAGGGTCCATTCATTCCTGTCAATAGATCAGCATTCCCGGCAGAACAACTCGAATCAGAGCTGCTCGGGCATGAATCCGGTGCCTTTTCCGGTGCAAGTAAACAGGGAAAGAAAGGGTTTATCGAAGAGGCAGATGCCGGCACTCTTTTTTTTGATGAGGTGGCAGATTTGAGTCTGGCCGGTCAGGCAAAGCTTTTGCGTTTTTTAGAGAGCGGAGAATTTTATAAGGTCGGCGGAACAAAAAAATATCATGTTCGCACCCGGGTTGTTTCTGCAACCAATAAAAAGATTGAAGCGCTTGTTAAAAAAGAAAAATTCAGAAAAGATTTATATTTCAGGCTCTGTGTGGTCAAGGCTGAAATCCCGTCTTTAAAAGAGAGAAAAGAGGATATCATTCCCCTTGCCAAGCATTTTCTGCTTGAATTCAATCAAAAATTTTCAAAAACCTTAACAGGATTCTCCAAAGGCGCAGAAGAATATCTTTTGGCCCATGAATTTACAGGCAATGCCAGGGAGTTAAAAAATATGATCGAACGGGCTGTGCTCATTTCAAAAACAAAGCGGCTTGAATTGGATGAATTTGAGGATTCCTTAAATTTATTTAATGATAAAAGCAAATTGAACATCGCACAGCATAAAGATCTTGGGCCGGGTGGAATTGATCTTGCAAAATTGCTTAAAAGTACTGAAAAGCAATTCATGGAGCAAGCTTTTGCATTGTCAAAAGGCAATGAAAGCAAAGCGGCAAGATTGTTAAATATGAACCACCATACTTTTAGATACCGGTGGAAAAAGATAATAAAAAAGTAAGTCTTTAACTACAGGCCACTGATGCCAACAGCCTGTTTCACCACAGTTAAAAGCATTTTGAACTGAGAACAGGCTGTCACGGAATGGGGTACATTAGCCGGCATAACCACTACCTGTCCTTTTACTGCATTGATTTTTGTGCCGTCAATATTAATAAGTGCTTCACCGTCTAAGACCTGAACCATTGCATCACCAGGTGATGTATGTGCACTGATCTCTTCGTCCTTATCAAAAGCAAACAGGGTAATATTGACGTGGGATTTACTCGAAAGTGTCCTGCTGACAACTCTTCCTTCTTCATAATCAACAAGATTAACAATATCCACAGGTGTAGAAAAAGGAATATTTTTAATTAACTGGGCCGCTTTATCTGTCATGATGCTCTCCATTAAAAAAATTGAATTTTCAATATTTGTTTCATTGACTATAATCACGTTTCAGCAATCTTGCAAATGACGCTCATAAAGATTTTTCAAATGCAATGATAGCTGCACCCAGGGCTCCGACGATATCCGGTGTTTCAGGGGTGTTTACTTTTTTAAGGCCCATGCTTTTGGCAATGGCTTTTACCACACCTCTGTTCCTTGCCACACCACCGGACATGGAGACAACAAGGTTACTAGTGTCTCTGGCTACTCTTTTAACAAGGGAATGGGTTCTTGCCGCAATAGCCCTGTTAAGACCCTTTGCAATTTCTTTTTGCGCAGTACCGCTGGCAATCAGTGATACAACTTCACTTTCAGCAAATACCGTACACATGGAACTTAAGACAAGGTCGCTTGTGGCGCCTTTGTCCAGGTCTCCCAATTGGTTGATATCTACTTCCAGAGCTCTTGCCATGGCTTCTAGGAATCTACCGGTTCCGGCGGCACATTTATCATTCATGGCAAAATCCACTACATTTCCGTCCGGATTAAGGCACATGGCTTTGCTGTCCTGCCCACCGATATCAATGAGAATTTGTGTCTCAGGAATCATATGTTTTATCCCTTTTGCATGACAGGTGATCTCAGTGACGGCACCGTCTCTTTCTTTGACCCGGGTCCTGCCATAACCAGTAGAAATAATGGATTTGATATCTGTCTCCAGAATTCCGGATGCATCAAGGACATTCTTTTTTACCTGTGCAATGGATTCAATGTTTCTTACCCCGGTGGGGATTACCGATGAGGATAATATATATTTTTTTTCATCAATCAGCACGGCATCACAGGACAGACTTCCGATATCAATACCAAGGAAAATCATTAGATTTTCTCCTCAATCAACAGTTAAAAGTAAATTTTCACGACATCATTTCTAAAAAGGCTTCAACTCTGGTTTCTATCTGACCTTTGGCAAGATTTCTTGAATCCACACAATCGATTTCAAGGTTTAAAACAGGCACATTAATGTCTTTAAGTCCTTTTGATATCAGACCCCTGGCACCTGTTCCCTGGCGACAACCCCAGTGACAGGGATTAATAGCCCCGTCAATCTGGTATTCCAAAGATAGATCCTGTATCGTTCTGATCCGTTTAGGTGTGTCCATGCTAAAGGGAATTGAAATCATCCTTTTAGCAATACTCTCAAAAGGATTGTCCGGGTCCATAGGCTCCCAGGTGACATTGTTGAGCTCATCCACCACAATTTTTGCACCCAGATCATCCAGCATCTCATTGATGGGAAAGGGATACTGAATTCTGTTCTGTATCCACATCAGCCGTGTCTTCTCTTTGGAAGCATGATGGAGACCGGTTTTTATCCTGTGGTTTAATTCATCTTTAAATGCCTGGCAGATATCAATTCCCTGCTGAGTGCCCATCAAAAGGGTTATTACCGTACCAAAATCTTTTAAAAGTCTGTTGTCCACAGGAGACGGATTTGTTTTTGCCAGATCATAGATATCTTTTAAGAGCTTGCTTGACCGGTTGAAATTTTCCAGGGCAATGCCAAGCTTTTGTTTTGATAACGGCCTTTTTGTATGGTCAGACACAAAGAGGGTCATTTCTTCAAGCTGGGCTGCCAGAAATTTTATGGTATCTTTTGTATGATTCTGGGGCACATTTAAAATAAAAAAATCTTTTTTATACTGGTTTGCAAAATTTTCCATAACAGCAAGACCGGCTGTGCAGGGACTGCTGGTTCCTATGATGAAATCAGGTTTTGGCATGGCATTCTTTAGCACGGCTCCCATGACGGCCCGATGATAAGCGCATGAATCCGTAGCAAATCCTGAATCTTCAGCCTCTTCAAAAAAATTTCCGGCCGTCTGGGTA
>QMMT01000121.1 GCA_003647385.1 Deltaproteobacteria bacterium | reverse complement strand
GGTAGTAACGATTAAAATTGCATAAACATCGCACTTATTCGTACTTAACCTGGGGACTTTCATAAAAAGACGACGACAAATGGCAATAGCGATTCCCATCAATACCATGGAACCGAAAAAATCCCTTAGAAACATATAAGGATTAACGGTTGAAAAATAAGAAGGTAAGAAAACATCAGAAACGATAGTTTCCAGGGCATGCATAAAGAACAGCAGTATAAATCCCCAGAATATCAGCATATGCATTACCCACCGTAGAATATCTTCTTTCAGGATCTTATACTGTAAAAGCACGTCAAGAATGAATACTTTTAATACAATTCCAATTTTTGGGCTGAAAATAACGCCGGGTATTGCTTTTAAGCTTGAACCCAATCTTTGGGAAAAAGTGGAATTTTGTGTTTGAATTCCTATTTTATATGAAAACCATTGGGTGATCTTAACAACCATCCCGACAGCTAATAATATTAGTGATGAATAAAACAAAAGATCAAAAGTCATAAAGCAGTTCTCCTAAATCCGCAACCCACATATTGTTATAAAATAATAAAATATTTTATTCTCAATTTACACGAATTGAGTTATAAAGCTATCAAACAAGGCTTGTCAACAATTATTGAACGAATGTAAACATTGTTTATGAAAAGAGTTATCATTATTTGCGGTCCCACTGGAATTGGTAAAACAACTTTTGCCATCTCAGTTGCCCGACGGTTTAATGGAGAAATCATTGGTGCTGATTCAATGCAGATATACCAGCACATGAATATTGGTACTGCCAAACCAGACCCGGAAGAATTAAAGCAGGCACGACACCACCTCATTGATTTTCTTGACCCTAAAGAAGAATTTGATGCGGGTCTCTATGTTAAAGCAGCAGATACTGCCATTGAAGATATTACAGCCCGAGGAAAAATTCCTATCATAGCGGGTGGTACAGGCCTCTACATCAGGGCACTTCTCCATGGATTGTTCCGATCAAAACCTATCTGCAAGAAAACCATATCTCAATTAACCCGGGAACTTGCAGATAAAGGAGGAAAAGCTCTATTTCAAAAACTTGTCCAATGTGATCCGAATGCTGCAAATAAAATACATCCCAATGATTCTTTCAGGGTGATTAGAGCATTGGAAATCTACCATACAACGGGCAAAAAAATGTCTGACCGCCAGAAAGGACATAATTTTAATGAGTTAAGATACAAAAATATTAAAATAGGCCTTAAGATGGACCGGGAACAATTATATAAACGTATTAATAAAAGGGTTGACATAATGCTTGCACAGGGGTTGCTCAAAGAGGTTACAACCCTTATTGAAAATGGTTATCCTTTAACATTAAAACCCCTGCAGTCAATTGGGTATAAACATATGGGCTTATTCATTAATAATAAGGTAGAATGGGCAGAAGCAGTCAGGCTTTTAAAAAGGGACACAAGAAGATATGCAAAACGACAATTTACATGGTTCCGTAAAGATAAAGAGATAACCTGGCTTACCCGGACTCAGTTTGATCAGGCTCAAAAACTGATAAAAGATTTTTTGACATAACTTTTAAATTTACATATAGTTCTTTTTTTAAATTTATGGCTTTAAAAAATGTTGAGTAGTATTAAACATAACATATAAAATAAGTATTTAAATAAATGAAGTGTGAAACCCCAAGTTTTTTACTGTATAAATATCTGATCGTTTGTATCACAATCTTTTGCTTGTCCGCATGTACCGGGCTTCCTGTCAAACCACCCATTGAAAAAGGCAAGGCTCCTGACGGGGTGGTGGATGAGGACAAGGAAAAATTAGAAGATGAACAACCAGAAATTTCAATGATCGAAATTTTGTCTGCTGAAGCCCAAAAATTTTCTTTGCAGGGAAATTATCAGGACGCCCTGTTTATTTATAATCAGGCATTTTCTCAAGCGACTGAAGAAGAAAAGCCACAACTTATTCTTCAGATCGAATCAGTTCTTTCCAAAACACCGACAAAAACTATTGAGGAATTTATTGATATAAAAAATATTCAAATTCCAAGACCTTTATTGCTTTACTGGCTCGGTTTGAATTATGCCCTTGAAAAAGAAATAGAAGGCACCCCAGACAGCAATGTAGTTAAATCCAAGGAAATACTTGAGACATTCCTATCCCAATATCCTGACCATCCATATTATTCTGATGCAGCCGATCTTGTTGATGTCATAAAAAAATCACTTTTCAACAAAGATACAATTGGATGTCTCTTACCATTGACGGGAAAATATGCCATTTTTGGTCAAAGGGCATTATCCGGGATTCAATTGGCCATACAGAAGTTATCAAAAAAATATTCCCGCGAGTTCAAACTCATTATCAAAGATACCCAGGCAGATCCGGATTTGGCTATTGAAGGTGTGAAATTTTTACATCAACGAAAAGTTGCCGGGATAATCGGGCCCTTATTGACGGTTAATCAGGCTGGCCTTGAGGCAGAAAAACTTCAAATGCCCATGATTGCTTTAACACAAAAAAATGACTTCCCATTGCAGGGTGATTATCTGTTTGCAAACTTTATTACACCTGAAATGCAGGTTCAGACACTGGGTGCATATTTGTTTAAAGAACTTGGAATACAAAAGGTGGCCATCCTTTATCCAAACGAAAAATACGGCAGAAAATACATGGAACTTTTCTGGGATATTGTTGATGCGTATGACGGAGAAATTGTCGGTGTGGAAGCCTATGATGGTACCAAAACAGATTTTGCAGACCCCATACAAAAGCTTACAGGTCAGTTTTTTCCGGTCCCTGATTTTTTAAAACCTGAATTTATTGGACCTGATTACGATGTAAACCTGCACGAAGGTGAACCTGGGGATTTATACCACCTTGATACAGAATCAAAAATTGCAGAAAAAGATAAGGAAGAAGAAAAAATCGTGATTGATTTTCAGGCCTTGTTTATTCCTGATTCTCCTTCTAAAATTAATTTAATACTGCCACAACTTGCTTTTAATGACGCAAAAGAGATGTATCTTGTAGGAACAAACCTGTGGCATCATAAAAGCCTTTTAACGGACTCAAAGGGGTATAACAAGAATGCCATCATTACAGACGGATTTTTTGATACGAGTCAGAATCCAGTGACAGCTGAATTTACCAGTAAATTCACTGAATTGTTTAATACAGCGCCAAAATTTTTAGAGGCAATTTCATATGATACGGCTTCCATTCTTTTTTTGACTGCCATGGATGAATCCATCGATTCAAGGGAAACGTTAAAGGATGCACTGCAGAATAGTCGAATTTTTACCGGCGTAACCGGTAATACTATTTTTGATAAGAATGGTGCAGCCCACAGAGAACTTTTTCTCATGACGATTAAAAAAGGTAAATTTATAGAAATCAGTCGGTGAAAAAAGCATCCTGACCGGTTGCTTCCAGTACGGACTGCCAGAGTCTTCCCTGGGGATCCATATTCTTCCTTTTTCCTGACGAGGCATCCATGGGGACATGAACGTAATGATTATTCCAAAAACTGACCAGCAATTTTGTTTTTCCAGCCATTCCGGCATGGACTGCATCACGACCAAGAAAACCACAAAAAACACTGTCATTCGCGTTGGCCGGAAGACTTCTAATAATATAGCTGGGATCAATATACTTTAAAGAAATGGGGATATCCTTTGCCTTGAACCATTGTGAAATTTTATCTTTAAGAAAAAGGCCAATATCCTGAAGTACGACATTCCCTGAAGGATCATACTTTTTTTCATGATCATCAAATAAATTTTGCCCGGCACCCTCGGCCACAATAATCACTGCGTGCTTTCGATGAGCAATTCTATTTTCAAGGGCCTGTAAAAACCCGGTTTTACCATATAAAAAGATATCAACCTCAGGGATAAGAACAAAATTTGCATCCTGCTGTGCCAGCGCAGCAGTAGCAGCCAGGAATCCGGAGTGCCTTCCCATCAGTTTTATCAATCCAATGCCGTTGGGATAGGCAACCGCTTCATTGTGGGCACCTTTGATGGCTAGTGTTGCTACATCTACTGCCGTATCAAATCCAAATGATCGGGATACCAGATAAATATCATTGTCAATGGTTTTTGGAATACCGATAATCGATATTTTTAAATTTCGTTTTTCAATTTTGTCAGCAATTTTTTTTGAGGCCATTAATGTTCCATCGCCACCCACCAGGAACAAAATACCAACAGTCATTCTTTCAAGACAGTCAACAATAATACCGATATCCTGGGTACCCCTTGAAGACCCTAAAATCGAGCCGCCTGTATTCTGGATTCCGGAAACAGTATCCGGGTTTAAATCTATCACATCATGTTCAAAATCGGGGACAAATCCCTGGAGCCCGTGCCGGATGCCATAAATGGTTTTGACATTATATATATGGTGAAGTTCTAATACAATGGATCGGATGATATCATTCAATCCCGGACATAGTCCCCCACAAGTTACAACGGCACATTTGAGTTTGCTTGGATCAAAATAAATGTGTTCTCTGGGACCTGCCTGATCAAAACTGATCATTTGTTTTTGATTTGCAATAAGACGGTCCATCTGGACATCAACAATTATCCTTGCTTCATCTGAAACAAACCTTTTTTCAGGTTCTTCCGGTTTTGTATGGTGTTTAAGAGGAGACGTTATTTTTGCTTCGCCAAGGGTTGGAATATCAGTTTTAAAATCAAAATTCTTCATTGACTGTCTCCATTAAATTGAAAAGACCCTTTCCCAAGAATATCATGTAAATGTAAAAGTCCATCAAATTTATTTTGTTTATCAACAATGGGAAGTACTGTAATTTGATATTTTTCCATAAGATTCAAGGCTTCATATAAAAATGACTGGGCAGTTAATGTGCGTGGATCTATCGTCATGACCGTGTCAACCGATTGTGCACTTAAATCATATTGTTGATTGGCTATGCAATGTCTGATATCTCCATCTGTGATAATCCCTTTAAGCTTTTCTTTCTCATCCAGCACAATCACGGCACCCAATTTAAATTTGTCCATTTGTTCAATAGCAAGATCCATGGAAGATCCTGTCAAAACACATGGTGCGGTTGATGCCTCAAACATGATTTCACCAACCCTGCTGGAAAGGCGTTGACCTAAAACACCGCCGGGATGTGATTTCATAAAATCACTTTTTTTAAACTTCTTCTTTGTAATCAATACAACTGCCAGCGCATCTCCCATGGCTAGCTGAGCTGTGGTACTTGCGGTGGGAGCCATATTAAAAGGACAGGCTTCCTTTTCAACGCCTGTGTCTATAACAATATCACAAAATCCAGCCATACTGGAATCAGGTTTTCCTGTAAATCCGGCAAGCCTGCAGCCGATATTTTTGACTACAGGAAGCAATTGGTTGAGTTCACTGGTCTCCCCGCTGTTGGAAATGGCGATAAAAACATCATCTTTACTGACCATTCCCAAATCACCGTGAAGGGCTTCAACCGGATGTAAAAACATTGAATTTGTACCTGTACTGATAAGCGTAGAAACAATTTTTTTACCGATAAGGCCTGATTTTCCTATGCCTGAAATGATCACCCGACCATTAGAGCTGCATATTGCATTAACAAGCTTCTCAAAAGATACGTTAATACTTTCTGTCAATTTTAGGATACTTTCTGCTTCTATTCTCAACACTTCTTTTGCTTTGTTTATTATCATAATACCGTATTATTCTCCGTTATGGCATCCGTTGCAACGGATGGGAGCATTTTTATTTAAGGCAGTTATGCCGTCAATTTTGTCAGTTTTCACTAATATATTTTTTTGTTTTTTAAGATCCAGATGACAATGAAAACATTTTTTATGGTAGGCGGCTAAAAAATATTTTTTGTTTTTTGGATCGCTGATATTTCTACTGCTTTCATCCGCCTTTAATTGATCATGACAGCCTGATGTAGTGCAACTCTTAACCTCTCTGCCGTCACCCCAGTCATGATGGCAAACCCTACAGTCCTGATCGAAATGAAGACTGTGAGGGAAGTTTACTGACGAACGTTTAGCCTCCACACCATCGGGAGGAGGGATCGTTATCATGCCCAGCGGTAGAGAAAAAGAAGTAAGAGGATGTTCTTTGGCCATAAATGTTTCAGGATGACATCCCGCACAGGCTATGGGGCCGGAAGCCTGGATATTTGATTTTTGCCCGGAACTGGTTTTTGTTGTTTCTATCGCCTGTTTCAGTTGATTGCGATGGCACCCCCTGCATGCTTTGTGATAAGCACCAGTAAGAGAAATAATTTTTTTATTTTGTGATGGTTTCCCACTGGGTGGTGAGGGCTTCAATCTTTCGTGACAACCTGAGGACGTACAACCCTGGACAGGGCTTAATCGGTCCCATTCATGATGGCAGGCCATGCAGGAAAATTTCAAATGTGTTGAATGCGAAAAACGAACAGGTGATTTTTTTGTCTGAAAATGTGCGGGCACTTGGATAAGCATAGTTCCTACCGGCACCTGGATATTTTTGGGTGAATCTTCTGCAGCTATAAGAGAGCTTTTAGTTATAAAAATGATGAGAACACAAAAAATAAAGAATAAATTTCGTTTCATTTCTTTCTCCAAT
>QMMT01000120.1 GCA_003647385.1 Deltaproteobacteria bacterium | reverse complement strand
TTTTATAACCGCGTATTATAGTGTTGGGCAATGGCCAAAAAAAATATTTTTGAAAAAATAAAACAATCCAATAATCTCCCTCAGCTTCCACAGATCATGCTGAAGCTCATTAAGGCGTGTAACAGTGAGAAGACAAATGTTGAAGAGCTGACCGGGATTATTTCTACCGACCCTTCCTTAACTACCCGGCTTATGCAGATTATCGGATCACCCTACATCAATTTGCCCAAAGAAGTGAAAAGTATCAAAACAGCGGTTGTCTACCTGGGAATAGATACCATCAGGAATATTGCCATCAGCACTTCAGCCATGCGGTTTTTCAGCCTTTCAAAAGCTGTGCCGGAGTTTGATATCGGCCGATTCTGGTACCATTCCTATAAATGCGGTGTCATCGCCAGAGAAGTGGCTGAAGAAAATGGGTTTTCCAATCCGGATGAATTTTTTCTTGCAGGTTTACTTCATGATATCGGCAGGCTGGTGTTATTGCAGAATTTCCCTGATGATTACAAGGCGATCCTTAAGACCTCCATCAGCGAAAAGCAGATTCTTGCTGATGAAACCAAAAGATTTGACACAGATACACCCCAGATCAGTGCATGGCTTTTTAATCAATGGAATCTGAATCCCTTGATTGCAGATGCCGTGCTGTTTATTAATGAAAGCATAGAACAGATTGACGGCGCACTTTCCCATGTAAAAATGGTGTTTATTTCAAATTATCTGTCCCAGGAGAAACCCCTTGAGAAAATATCGGATATTATTTCTTTGACAGATATCTCTCAGGAAAGGTTGGAACAGATTGCCATTGCAGCAGAGAACGAAGTTCAGGAGATGTCTAAAAGCCTCGGCATCAAGATAGGCGAAGCCCAGGATAGCATTTATGAAGAATCCCTGACGGCAGAAATAAAAGATCTGTCGTTATTTTACGGTACCCTCCAAAATCTGCTTCATGCCAGGGATATTGAGACTGTTCTGGACATCGCACACAATGGATTTAAAATTATTTTTAATATTCCCAGGGTATTTTATTTTTTCCAGGAAGAGAAAAGAAATATTTTAACCGGATTTTGCAACGATAATGACAAATCTCACAAGATAATTAAAAGCATTGCACTGCCATTATCAAACAAATCAAGTCTCTTGGTAAAATGTATAAAAGAACAGAAGGTTCAAAACAGTTTAAAAAAGAAAGCCAAAGAAAAACTTGCCATATCAGACACACAGATTATTCGGCTGTTGGAGACAAACGGATTGTATTGTATTCCCATATATTCTTCACAAAAGGCATCTGGTGTGATCGTATTGGGAGTTGATGAAACAACGGCCAAAAGTCTTGAAGATAATAAAAGTCTGGTGAAACTTTTTTCAAAACAGACGGGTATCTGTATTCAGAGTATGAAGTTTTATAATGAATATGCCGTCAATATTCACGAAAAGAAGATGGAAGCCTATTCCACGCTGACCGATAAGGTGATCCATGAAATCAATAACCCCATTTCAATTATTAAAAATTATATTGAAACCTTAGGATTAAAGCTGCCGGATAAGCATCCGGCCCAGGATGAACTTGTGGTGATCGGTGAAGAAATGAACCGGGTTGCAGGCCTTCTGGATAAGCTTCGAAGCTTTTCAAGACCCACAATCGATGGGTTTGAACGGGTGGACATTAATCAGATTTGTCAGAGCATACTTGAGATTTTAAAAAAATCAATTCTGCTGCCAAAACAGATTAAGGCCTCCATCAGCATTGATCCTGAAATTCCTAAAGTCAAGACCGATCAGAACGGTTTGAAACAGGTCTTTATCAATCTAGTAAAAAATGCAGCAGAAGCCATGGATAAAGGGGGTGAAATTGCTGTTACCACAAGATTTCTGCCTGATTCGGCAAAAATTTTGATTGATGAGAAAAAACGAATTCCGGGAAATATTGAAATCGTCATTTCAGACAATGGCCCGGGAATTGATGAAACCCTCAAAGAAACCCTGTTTGAACCCTATACCACAACAAAAATAGGGGGAAGCAACTCAGGGCTGGGCCTTTCCATTGTCCATTCCATTATCAAAGAGTTGAATGGAAAAATCAGATGCGAGACAAAGCAGGGCCAGGGAACCCGTTTTATCATCACCCTGCCGGTCAGTTCATCAAAGAGAAAATAAAATAGAAAGGTTTAAGCCCATTGCCATATCAAAACAATAGTATATCAAAAATGGTTGAACCGCTGAAAACCGGTGAACTCCTTGTTAAAGAAGGGTTAATACGTCCAGATGACATTCATTTGGCTCTTTCGATTCAGGAAAAGAGACAGGCGTCATTGAGCCTGAACAAAAGTCGTCTTATTGGAATGATTTTATGTGATTTGAATTTGATTACACCAATGGATAATTATTGGGTTCTCCATAAATACAATAAGCTTAAGTCCATTCAAGAAGCGCTGGTTTCAGAAAAGATGTTATCAAGAGAGGTGGTCTCAAACGCTAAAATGGATTCACAGCAGCAGGATATCCCCTTTATCAGTCTCCTTCTCACAACCGGACTGGTTTCAACCACAGGGATGCAAAGCCTGTTGTTTGATTTGTTTCATATCCCTTTTAGATCCATCAGTGATTTTACCTTTAATAAAAAAGATTCAAAAGAACTGGTTCGCGTGCTGGATAAATTTAAGTCCCGGGAAAACCGAATTATTCCTTTGGTTTTAAAGGGTAATACAATATTGTTTGGTCTTACAGAGCCTGAAAATATATTGTTTATAAGAAAGTTAAACGATCTATTCCCACAATACCGGTTTAAGGCTCTGTTCATTCCTTTTTCCGAGTTTTCAAAAGGGGTTAAAATACTATATGAAAGCAGCGGTAAGATAGTACCACCTAAAGATAAATCTTTGGACCTTTCATTACTTTTAGGGTTTAAAGTCTCTATCAAAAACCCTGAAAAAGAAAATAAATCCATCCAGACACTGTATGAACGATATGAACTGCTACGCCAGTTAATCGGGAACAAAAAGCGCGACGGTCAGCACAATAAATTTAATGCGTTTATTAACCAAACCTACAAAAAAATTACCCGGGAATATAAAACCCGGGAGATAGAGTTTTCTTTGAAAAAGGAAAATCAGGACGTGAAAGTCATTGCATTTCCTAAAAAATAGGTAACTTATTATGGCACGAATTATTACAATTACCAGTGGAAAAGGCGGGGTCGGAAAAACCAGTATCAGTCTAAACTTATCGTTGTCCCTGGCATCAAAAGGGTTTAAGGTCTGTCTGTTTGATGCAGATCTTGGCCTTGCCAATGTGAATATTCTCACCGGCATCTATCCGAAAAAAGATCTTGAATCAGTGATTTCAGGGCAATTTCGCTTAAATGAAATCATTATCAAAGATTATCAGGGCATTGATATTATTCCGGGAAGTTCCGGAGTGGGAAAAATTGCAGACCTGACCCGGACACAGACCGGTACCCTTATCAGCGCCTTTTTAGATCTTGAAGAGTATGATTATTTTATTTTTGATACGTCTGCCGGTATCTCATCCCAGGTGCTTTCTTTTTGCATGGCATCCCATGAAATCATCCTTGTGGCCACCTGTGAACCCACCTCCCTGACCGATGCCTATTCCATGCTCAAGGTGCTGTCAAAATATGAGTATAACTCCCCTGTCAAAGTGATCATCAACCAGGTAAAGTCTGGCAAAGCTGCTCAAAAAGCGTATGGTCAATTGAAAAAAACCGTAAACAAATTTCTTCCTGTCAAGTTATCGCCATTAGGAATAGTGGCATCGGACAAAAATGTCCGGGCCGCTGTGATCTCCCAGACCCCGTTTTGTATGCTTTTCCCGGACACCATCGCCACAAAGTGTATCCATTCCATTGCGCACAAATTAATGAACAAGGCTGGCGGGATTAGCGATATGCCGTTAGAGCTCTTCTGGGACAAGTGCCTTTCTTTTCTTGAAAAGCATCATAAGCCCGAAAAAGAAGCTGTTTCCCCAAAAGAGACTGTACCCAAAGAGGCTGTACCCAAAGAGACTATAGAAGAAAAAAAAGAACAAGATCCGGAGATTAAGAAAGTACTTTCCCATATTGAATCAAAGCTTTCTGGGCTGATAAAAGAAGTGAGTGATATCAAACAATTTCTTAAAAGGAGTGATGCCAGCCCAAAGAGAGTTACTGCGAAAGCTCTTAAGCCGCCGGAGCCTAAAGAAATCTCCCTTGATTTTGAATCCTGGCTGAAAAAAAAGAGGCTTGCGCAGTAGCTGTCCTGTTTTTATTTATTCGGGAGATGAAAAATATCCATACAGGTTTTCAACTCTTTAAGGTCGCCTGTATGTTTGCCTCTGTCATCGGACAATTTGACCGTGTTCCGCCAGGGTTTGTTTTCAGAGACCCTGCATTTTGTCAGTTTAATCACCATATTTAAAGGTGCAACCCCCACATCATTTGTCAGGTTGGTTCCAATCCCATAGGCATCCCGGATTCTGCCATTGCAGTATTGATGGATTTTCACCGCCTTTTCAACATCAAGACCGTCTGAAAATACAATGGTTTTGGTAGACGGATCTATATGAAGTGCTTCATAGTGTTCAATGATTTTATCTGTAAAGGCAAAAGGGTCACCCGAATCCTGTCTTATTCCATCAAACAGCTTGGCATCAAAGGTATCAAATGTAGATAAAAACACATCGGTTGTATACGTATCTGTTAATGCAATGCCAAGATCCCCGTGAAATACCTTTACCCAGGCATCCTGGGCCGCAGGGTTTGCCATCTGATATCCATGGAGAACGGCGTGGAACATGAACCACTCATGGGCAAGCGTACCAATGGGCGTAATATTGAACTTGTGGGCAAAATGAACATTGCTGGTACCGATCAGGGTATGATTTTTATGGCTTATGAGATCTTTAATTAACTGTTCATGGTTTTTTGCAGAAAATCTGCGCCGGGTACCAAAATCAGCAAATTTGACAGCATTGGTTCCCAGGACCCTGGCTTTTTCCATATTATTTTTTTGCCTTTCCTGACGTAAGACTGACTTTTGCTGCGTTACTGTGAAAAATATTTCACTGATAATGGCCATCAAAGGGACTTCCCACAAAATAGTTCTGTACCAGGGACCTGTGATTTTTAATATCAAAACATCTTTTTTCTGTTCGACCATCACTTCATCGGGGTCATATCTATAGGATGCAAGATAGTCAAGATATACAGGGGTTAAAAAGTAGCAGGTTGTTTCAAGAAAGACTTTTTGATCCAAAGACAGCTCAAGTGTCGCCATCTTTTCAATTTCCTCTTTAACCTTTAAAGCAAATCCTTCAGGGAAAGGGGTCACTCCCCGATTGATAAATTCATACTGGGCCTGTGCTCTTGGATAAAGCATGTGAACGGCTTGCTGCATGGTGAATTTGTAAAGATCATTATCAAGAATGCTTTGGATTATCAAAACATAACTCCCTTTATAGGGTTTAAATCGCACATAATTTTAATGCTGCTTCCTCAAGGGTCTTGTCTTTTTTAGCAAAGCAGAATCTCAATACTTTGTAGTCATCTTTGGTTTTATAAAATACAGATGGGGGAATCGAAGCGACCTTGTGCTCCATCGTAAGTTTTCTTGAAAACCGGGTATCTGCCATAGTAGAAATTTGGGAATAATCGAGCAGTTGAAAATAAGATCCATGACAGGGGATGACTCTGAACCGGGAATTTTTTAATTTTGATCGAAACAGATCTCTTTTTTTCTGATAAAATGAGGCAAGGTTCATATACGCGGATTCATCATCCAAAAATGCTGCATATGCCAATTGTACCGATGTATTTGAAGAAAAGGTAAGGTATTGATGAATTTTTCTGAATTCTTTTGTCATGTTTTTTGGTGCAGCGCAGTACCCGATTTTCCAGCCTGTTGCATGGTAGGTTTTGCCAAAGGAACTGACAACAAAGCTTTTTTCGGCCAGTTCCGGGTATCTTGCCATGCTTTCATGTTTTTTTCCGTCAAAGATAATGTGTTCATAGACTTCATCACTCAAAATAAAAATATCATAATTTTCAATTATTTTTTTAAGCTCGGTAATATCATCATGGCTTAGAACCGATCCTGCAGGATTATGGGGCGAATTGAGGATGAGAAGTTTTGTTTTAGATGATATTTGGTTTTTTACCTGGTCCCAGTCTATTGAATAATCAGGATGGATCAGTTTTATATGAACAGGTTTTCCGCCGGATAACTCAATCGCCGGAGCATATGAATCATATGCAGGGTCAAAGAGTATGACCTCATCGCCTTTATGGACAACAGCTGTGATTGCCGCAAAAAGTGCTTCTGTTGCACCGGTCGTTATGGTAATTTCTTTGTCAATGTCATACGTTGCATTGTATAATTTTTTTATTTTTTGAGCTATTTTTTCACGAAGCGGCAAAACACCCTGCATGGGAGCATACTGGTTAAACCCTTTGCGCATATATTTTTCCACAAGACTGATAAGTTCTGGGGGTACATCAAAGTCAGGAAATCCCTGGGAAAGATTAATGGCATTATGCTCGTTGGAAAGATTTGTCATTATCGTAAATATTGTTGTTCCCACATTGGGGAGTTTTGATTTTATTTTCATAG
>QMMT01000119.1 GCA_003647385.1 Deltaproteobacteria bacterium | reverse complement strand
TCTTTGTATTGTTCAACATCCGGATTAATAAGGTAAGCCGGTAAAGCTTCTTTGGCTATATTGGTCTTTTTTAATACCTCTTCTAAAGATGTCTCTCCTGTTCTAATTTTTTCAAGCCCGGCATCACGTAAGGTGACCATTCCCTCTTGCATCGCGACTTTTCGGAGCTGATCTTCAGGCACTTCAGCACTAATGGCCTTACCCACATCATCAGTGACTTCCATCAATTCATAGAGCCCTACCCTGCCCTTATATCCGGTTCCATTGCAATGGCTGCATCCCCTGGGCCCGTTTATTTTTAATTCTTTTATTTCATCTCGGGAAAACCCGTGAAATTGAAGTTCTTTTGAGTTATAACCGGTAACAACCTGTTTGCATTCCGGACAAAGACGTCTGGCCAGTCGCTGGGACAAGACCATAGTAACAGAGGAAGCCAGCATATACGGCGGAATACCAATGTCAACCAGACGGCCGATCGTTGAAGGACAATCATTGGTATGAAGAGTTGCAAAAACCAGATGACCCGTCATTGCAGCCTTAATCGCAATTTCAGCTGTCTCAAGATCCCTTATTTCACCCACCATGATAATATCAGGGTCCTGCCGCAAAAAAGCTTTCAAGGCAGCTGCAAAGGTCATGCCGACATCTTCTTTCACCGGAACCTGGTTAATCCCCTTAAAATTAAATTCCACCGGATCTTCAGCTGTCAGTATTTTGATATCATCTTTATTTAAGCGATTGAGCACGGAATAGAGCGTTGTTGTTTTTCCGCTGCCGGTAGGACCTGTAACAAGTATAAGCCCGTAAGGACGTGAAATAGACCGTTTCAGACTATCAAAAGTTGATGCTTCAAACCCCATTTTGGTTAAATCAATGTTTAATGCACTTTGATCAAGGATACGCATAACAATGCTTTCACCAAAGAGTGTGGGCAGGGTGGATACCCTGAAATCAATAGATTTTCTTTTGCCGAATCTCAGTTTGATCCTGCCGTCCTGGGGTATTCGTCTCTCTGCAATATCAAGTTCTGCTAGAATTTTAATTCTTGAAATAACCGCATTTTTTATACTGACAGGAAGGTTCATGGCTTTATACATGGATCCATCAAGCCGATATCTCACCTGAAAATTCTTTTCAAAAGGCTCAATGTGAATATCGCTGACACCGTCATTAATGGCCTTGGTAAGGATACCATTCACAAGCTTGATAATAGGTGCATCCGATGCCATGAATTCATCCGGGGCATCATCCCAATCTGCAGATCCGACTTCGACTTCTCCTGCAGCTTCAGAAACAAGGGAACCAAAATCATCTACAGAAGTGACAGGTTCCTCATCTTCAGAATCATCGTCAAAATAAAGGAAACTCTTATATTCTTCATCACTGATTTTATAAAAATCACGAAAGGCTTGAATTACATCATTTTCAGTCGACACATGAGCGAGAATTGTTTTTCCGGTTTTTCTCTGAAGATCTTCCACAACTGCGGTATCTGTCGGTTCAACCATGGTAACAGACAATTCTTCGCCCTTAAGTTTCAGAGGAAACACAAGCGACGCTTTAGCAAGCTCATAGGGCAGGATTTCTAAAACATTAGATTCCGGTTTGATTTCAGAAAGCCTGATAACCGTATAATTATAGAGGCGGCCCAGAACACTGACAATCGTATCAGGATCGATAAATCCCTTATTTAAAAGGATACTGCTAAGACGTTCATTGGTTTTTTTTTGGACGCGTAATGCATCATCCAGCTGCATACTGGTAATCTGGCCTTCTTTTGAAAGAATCTCTCCAATTTTAGTCTTTCCTGCACCGGATTGATCTTTTATTGTCGCTTTCAGGCTGGATGATTTGCGCATATATAAATCCTTAAATTATTTATAGTTCTTATAAACCCTGATACCGCCGGCTAAGATTAACAATCCGCCTAATATATAAAAACATGCTCTGACAATCATAAGTTTGTGTCTAAAAAATTCAATGGTTTCCACCTGCAGCATTACTTGAGGGATTCGATAAAAAACACCTAATCCAACTGCAACCAGAATAATTCCATAATAAAACCCCATTTTTTTTTTGTCCATCTTAATTTTTACCTTTCAACTTCTTCTATCTGATTCTTATACAAGCGTTCAATTTTTTCAAACAAATCCATTTGAATTTCAAGATCATCAAATAGTATCTCATTCAAATTTTCAAATTTTGCAAGTTTTTTGGATAGATTTTGAATTTTTTTACCATTCTGATTGTTCGATGCTTCCAATAGTTGTTCATTAATCTGGGTTATTAATTGTTCATTTTTATCAATATCATTTTCCAGGGTCTCAATTTTAAGCTTTACCGGTTTAATTTTTTTTGATTTTTTTATGATAATTTCTGATTTTTTTTGTCTGATCTCTTTTTTTGATAAAGCAGCTGTTTTTATTTTTTTTGGGGTTGCATTGTTTTCTTCTTCCCTCCCCTCTTTATCTAGGAACTCCTGATAAGTTCTTTCATAAATATCAACCGTGTCATTTTTAAATATCACAAGCCGGTTAGCAAGGGAATGAAGAAACATTTCATTGTGTGTTACAATAACCACAGCACCTTCAAAATTATGAAGGGCAGAGATAAAAGAGTCACAAGCCTCTATATCCAGATGGTTGCTGGGCTCATCAAGCAGCAACAGATTTAAGGAACTCATCAGCAATTTACCCAGCATTACCCTTGATTTTTCTCCTCCGGATAATATGGATATTTTTTTTAAAGCTGAATCTTTTTCAAACATCATGGCACCACAAATGTTTCTGGCAGCCTGTCTGTCTGAGTGAATAGAAGACATAATCAGCTCTTCTTCAATGGTAAAATTATCATTCAAAGATTGCACATTTGTCTGTTCAAAATAGCCGGAGACCACACCAGGATTCATTTTAACACTGCCTGAACTATAATCGATATCCCTGTTTATCAATTTCAAAAGGGTTGTCTTCCCTTTGCCGTTTTTACCAATTATGGCAATACGATCATTTGGATAAACGGTTAAAGAAAAATTTTTAATTAAAGGGTTTTCCGCCTGCCAGCCAAACGATAACTTTTCTATCATTAATAGTTGCTTACCGGGAAAAGGAAGATAATTAAATTCAAACTCAAGATCTTTCAATTTTTGAAGCTTATCTTTTGTTTGGGATTTTTTCAAAGTTTTTATTCGTGATTGAACCATATTTGCCAGGCGTGCTTTTGCCCGGAATCTTGTGATGAAAACTTCAATTTCTTTTTTCCTTTTTTCTTCATTCAGTCGTGTTTTTTCATACACTTCTTCATCTTGGGCAACCTGTAGATAGTATTTAGCGGTATCCCCCTTTATTTTTTTAATTTTATGCCTGTGAATACCGGCGATATGCGTCACAACATTATCCATGAAGCCTCGATCATGTGTAACCAGCAGCACTTCTCTGGGCCAGGCAACAAGAAACTGTGAAATCCATCTAATAGAGGTAATGTCCAGATAATTGGTAGGTTCGTCAAGTATCAAAAGATCCGGCTTGGAAACAAGGACTTTGGCAAGGTTAAGCCTGACCTGGAAACCACCTGAAAACTGCAAAGGATCTTTGGAAAGATCATCCTGGGAAAAACCAAGTCCTGCCAGAATTTTTTCAGCGATCCAGTAATGGTCTTTTTCATGCTCTAAAAGCCCTAACATGGCTTCATCGATAATACGATTCTCAGTAAAAAGAATTTTTTGTGACAAAGAACCGATTCGATATCCGGATGGGTAGGAGATACTTCCTTCATCCGGATGATCCTGGCCACAAATCATGTTTAATAATGTGGTTTTTCCATGACCGTTTCTACCCACCAGTCCGACTCTTTCCCCGGGATTGATCTGGAAACCCGCCTGATCTAACAGAAACTGATCTCCAAAACTTTTTGATATAGCATCAATATTCAACATTTATATCGTTACTTTATTATGACAAATCCTTTTATTCGTTTTTATTAAAAATGATATCATATCACTGTGATAATAATTTAGAAACCATAAGAATTGCATTAAAAGATATTTAAAATTTCATTCAAGAAGAATCGGCAGGTTTATGAAGGATTGCAAATGCTCTTTTTAATCAACGTCTATCCAGTATTGAGACCATTTACACCTTTCTTTGTAAGGAAATTTGATGAGCTGGGTTGACAAAATAGAAAAATCTTCATCTCTTATCATATAATAGACGACCTGTTCTTTACCCATAATGCTTTTAAGACCTACTGCCGTATAAAGCGTTAAGTGTTTATCAACCACAAAACATTCAATGGCACCGGTAATAATTTTTAAATCAGATTCATTCTGGATATCAAAAAGGTCAATCATTGTAATTTTAAATGGTTTGCCTTTAAAATGATCGGTTGCATCTGTCCTGGTCAGTTCACAGGTCACAAAATTTTTAAAACTCATTGCAAGCTTGTTAAACTCAAACTCACCTGCCACTGAAAAATTGGGTTGAAAAACAAAAATAAATATGAAGAATAGAATGTTGATTTTTACCATCAGCCTAAACATTCTTTTTAATCAGTGTTTCAATGGTTTTTTGTAAATCCCGCAGGATAACCGGTTTAATATGAACTGATCTGAAATTAGAAAATTTTGATGTAAATTGATTTTTCATTTTTTGATTATAATAACCCGTATCAATAATGATTGGAATTGAATGATTTAATTTTAATACCTGTTCAACCAACTTATCGGAAGTCATTCCTTCAATAGAGTGGTGGGCAATAACCATTTTAAATTTTTCAGGTTGTAATTTAAAAACATCCAATGCTTGCTTCCCCGTATTAAAAATAGTGGCGCTATACCCCATTTTTTTTACAACTAATTGCAGAAGATGAGTTCTTTTCTGGTTCGAATCAACAATTAAAATGTGGTTATCTCCTTCAATATAGTTTTGATTGGAAGTCTTGACGGTATTTTTACTCCATTTTTTCCCATTAAAAGGGTGTAAGGATGTCACATCAATGGGATAGGCTTTCGCTGAAATAAATTCATCTGATCTGTCATCCGGGATCTTTGTAATAAATTTTTTATCCTGGGCAATATAGTGTCTCAACCATTTACGGTAAAGATAATCATCCCCTGTCAGGATTAATAATTTGGGGCCTGCAATGGAGTTGACCTGTATAGAGTGATAAATTACCGGCGTATAAGAAAATTGTGCCTGGGTTTCTCTATAATTTTCTTCCACAAACTCAACAATAAAATCTTGAGCATAGCCATGGGTGGTAAGAAGCATAAATAAAAAAAGAAAAGCAAATAGTTTTTTCATCAATAATCTCATATTTAAATATTTCAATTATCTATCGCTATCGACAAACTCAAAGGAAATCTTGACTGTTTATACTACATTCATAGCAGCTAAGAGCATAATAAGTGAGATAATTCCTGTTATAATTAAAGCCTTTTTATGGTCCTTTTCTCTTCTTCCACGGAAAATACTCAGTAACAGGCCTGAAAGACTGATTAAAATACCAAAGATAACCGTATAGATAAGATAGTATAAATATTGAAGATCCCAATCAGTTCTTAAATTTAATTGATAAAATCGATCAAATACTGTCTCAAATTCAGGCTGAGCACGATGAAAGATAACCAGTATAAAAAGCAATAATATCCATGCCAGGATATTGAGGTAAAATAGAAGTTTGGCCCAAAAATCGGAAATGGTACGTCTATCCAAAAATAATCCTTTCCTTTATTTCATATTTTTAGATCCACAAAAAAAAAAATGATTTAATTATCCTTTATAATGGATCAAAATTCAGTTATATAAATATAGTAACCAATAACAAGAGTCAAACAGGAAGGTATTATGGCACATGAGGATAAAGGACATTATGCAGCAAAACATACTGACAGACAAATTGATAAAACCATAACCGGAAAGATACGATCATTGGCCAAAAATGATTGTTTAATGTGCGCTTCAGCCCATAAGGCGGGAAAAGAACTTAATATATCCCCATCAGAAATCGGTGTACAGACTGATCTGATAGAATATCGTATTTCCGAATGCCAGCTTGGATTATTTGGATATAGTGATGGGGAAAAAAGGATTGATCCGGATATTGAAATCCTGCCTGATTTAAACGAACAATTGGAGAATGTGAATCAAGACGGCAGAATATCATGTCTGGAATGCTGGGATATCGCTAAAAAGTTGAAAATTAGAAAACTTGATGTCGGATCGGCATGTGAGAAAAAAGATATCAGAATAAAACCCTGTCAGCTGGGTGCTTTTTAAACGTTTATTTTTGATAGACCGCAGTCGAAAGCTTTTTTTTGGCTTTTCTCTTTCGTCTTTGTTTTTGCTTTCTTATTTTTTCAATCTTTTTTTGTTCTTTTTCGAGATTTCCGGTCATATGCGCTTCTATTTTGTCAATTAGATTCCTTAAGGCAAGAAATCTGTTTAAATATTGAGACCTTGCTTTTCCACACTTCACCGATAAATTGGTTTTTTTATGTTTAAGAAACACAGCCGAAGAGGATTTATTGACTTTTTGCCCTCCCCTGCCCGATGATTTAATAAATTTTTCTTCAATATCTTTTTTTTTAATACCCAGGGCTTTCATTCTCTTTTCAATGTCTAATATTTTTTGTTTACCTGGGCCCATTATTCTCCTGT
>QMMT01000118.1 GCA_003647385.1 Deltaproteobacteria bacterium | reverse complement strand
GTCCAGTTCCTGGAGTTTCCGGGTCAATTTATCTATCTCGGAGTTTAATCTACCTATCTCAACGTTCTGTTTTCCTATCATCAGATCCTGCTGTTCAGCCTTTTGGAAAAAATTGAAGAGTTTCTTTTCATCCTGGATCACTTTCTCGAGAAGAGAGGTATTCATCCGGGCCGACATCCTGATCACCCGATCATAGTCGCCACTCCGACTTTCCGTATAATCGTAGTGACTTTCAAGCTTGGCATTTTCTGCCAGCGCTGACGTGTACTCCTCCTGACCCATAAGGCTCTGAACTCGCTCAAGGTACTGGAAGGCTGTCACATATTCCGGCTCCTTGTGAACTGTCCGAAGCTCAACACTCTGACAACCCGACAAAAAGACCATCACCCCCAGACCAATGGCAAGGTGAAATAAAATTGAGTTCCCTTTGAATAATTGCTTTCCGCCCATATATCACCTCCGTGTGCGTTTACGATATGTTTTGAAATAGAAAGCCCGAGTCCTGTCCCCATTCGGGTTCCAATACCGTTGTCTATCTGTTTAAATTTCTCAAAAATTGCCTTTAAATATTCTGATTTTATCCCGCAGCCATTGTCTGTAACGGAAACAACAACTCTTTTGCCTTCTTTATCCAGCGAACATTTAACTAAAATTTCACCATACGCAGGGGTAAACTTCAAGGCATTCCCGATCAGATTATCCAGGATTTCCCGGATCCGGTCTCCATCAGCGGAGAGAAAGGGAAGCTTGGGCGGAGGGACAAATTCAAGATCTATCTTTTTCTTCTGAGCCAAAGGAGCAAGCTTTAATATAGATTTCCGAATTATCAGGGGCAGATCACAATCTGCAAACTGATATTCCATTGCCCTGGCTTCCATTTTAGAATAATCAAGAAGTCTCAGCACAGAATCCAAAAGCCGGTCACACTCCTCATGAATCAACGCATACAATTCATACAATTTTTGCGGATGATCGGAATAAAGATCCTGTGACAACATAATAGAGGCTTCCTTGATAGCTGTTACCGGTGTCCTGAGTTCATGGGAAACATGACTGATAAAATCCCCTTTTAAATGATCCAGTTCACCAAGTCTCTGGGACATGGCATTGAAATGACGGGATAAATCCCTAATTTCACGAGGTCCCTTGATAGTTTGCAGCTCTTTGAAATGACCCTGGGAAATCTCCTTGGTTTTTTTCTTGAAATGAGAAATGGAAGTTGTGATGGCACGGGTATTAAAAAGAGAAATTACACACCCCAAAAACACGGTCACAGTCGTGATAATAATGGTCATCATAAAAATTTGCCGGCTCAAGCGATTGCTTAAATCAGTATTCTTATTTATGTCCCACTTATTTTGATTGATAATCTTTTTTAAATGGGCTGTCATTTGTCCCAAGTTCAAATCATGATCTTTCAGGCTTGTTTCTATCCCATTATTTTTAACCCGGTTTGCATTTTCTTCAAAAGTTCCTGTGAACTGTGTATAGAGTTTCTTAGTGTCAGACAACAGATTCCGCTGTTCATCTGATTCAACCAGTCGGTTTATCAGCTCAAAATCTTTTTCCAGCAAAACTTTCAATTCTTTAACCCGGTGATAATAATCCATATCACCTGATACATAATACTTTTGAATGAGATTTACCAGGGAGCTGAAAGAATCAAGGAGGCGGTCGCTGATAATAAGGCAGGCACCGTTAACCTCAACGATTTGTCTTGTTATCTTCTGAAGGTTGTCAAGCTTATAGGTAACAGCCCCCCCCCAAAAGGCGACTAGCAAAAGAACAACCAGGTTTCCTAAAATCAGGCGTTTAAAAATGGACATATTTACGCTACAGTTTGTTTTTAAAAACTATTAAGATTACACTTTTTCCAACTCCAACTTTAATATGGCAGGTAATTCCTTGTCAAGCAAAGTGTTAAATCCCAACGTCTTAAAACTTTCTAAAATTTTTATATTGAACCCTTCAAAAGTTCTTCTTTACGTTAAATAATAAGTGTAATATTCTATGCAAAGTCATTAAACAAATAAAAGATGGATCATGGCGACAGTATCAAAAAGGCATGATAGATATATTTTTATGCGAATAGACCCTTCAACACACTTGATTTCGGAGGAAAAAAATTGTGAAAAAAAATTCAATGCGGGTGACGATTGTATTAAATAGCGGTGAAACGTTAAATGGTGAAATTAATATGATGGATTATAGTAGATTTTCTGATTTTATTGAAAATCATGAAGAAAAACATGTAAAGCTGTATAATACAACAAGAGATCATATGATAACAGGTTCAATAGCCAAATTCGTTTTAATACCAAAAGGAAATATCAGCTACTATGAACCCTTTGATGAAAAAAGAAATGCATAATATAAAATGAAAAGTAAATACTATAAAGGGTTTTCAGCAAGCTGCTGAAAACCCTTGTTATTTCTGGTAGGCACGAGCAGATTTGAACTGCTGACTTCTACCGTGTCGAGGTAGCACTCTACCAACTGAGTTACGCGCCTGAATCGTTTGCTTTATTAACAAAAAACCTTGTTTGTGTCAAGAAAAACTAACCGCTATTCTGTTGTATTCTGTATTTCTTCCACCGGAGCTGCCGTGTCTTTAGAATCATCAAACAAAGCGGCTTCTTCCTGTTTTTCAATAAACTTAATTAAGACAAACTCCTCTGTTACATCTGAAATCTCCAATCCAAAAGATTCAAAGGTTTTGAGCATAACGGCATCTGCAAACTGAGATGGTTTACCTTTATAAAAAATTTGCAGGATGGCATAGTTTGATCCCATTTCTTTGGGCTGCATATTCTCAATCCCGGACATTTGTTTAAATCTTTGCTTTAAGGCGATAAACCGGGGCAAAAAATTTTCCCCTTCTATTCTGGTATCAAATGCATGCTCTTTTCTCAAATTCTGGGTCCAGTATGTATCAATTTTTTCACTTAGATCCTGGGCAGACAGGACGGCAGCCTTAATAATGGCCTGAATATTTCCTTGCCGATCCGTATCACTGACTGCCACAGCCTGAACCTGTGATGTAACGACTTTCTCCCCAGTCTCAAGGTTATAACCTTCCAGATTGATTTGGGCATTAAAGGTTTTTTCTTCACCCATTCGGTTGATGGCTTCTGATGCGCTTGCTTTTCCAAAAACAATCATATCCGCTTTCATTTCCACGCCAAGATCTTTAGCGGCAATCGTATCATAGATGGAATTAAATGTAATATTATAGAAAGAAGGATCAGGACGCTCCAGGCCATTACCTGTAATAATAAATCTATCCTGAACCATTTTATTGATAATGATCTCTTCTGCAAAAGACTGATATGGGATTGGATTCTTCCCCCACCAGTATTTCGGCAAAAGGTCTTGCGGGGTCTTTTCTACGATAAAAAACAAAATGACGGGTTTATCCATATTGGCATTGAGTATTCTGGCATCCGTCAATGTCTTTTCAAGAAGCGCAACATCTACTTTAGATTCCACGCCCACAAGATAATGACCTTTATTTTCAATTCCCCCAAGAACGCGATATGTAATGATATAGTCCGAGGTATGAGAAAGCACCTGATCATAAAAAAAATCAAGTCTGGATGCAAAAACCTGTCTTGATACCAGGGTTGCAAAGGAATTCTGAAGCGCAACCTTCAGCGCATCTGATACTGCTTTTTGCTTGGCCTGCTGGATATTGTGATTGATGATCCTTCTTTTGCCTGTGGTCACACCGGTTAAGACATCAGAAGGTCTGGCTGCAAACGATGCTTCACAGATAAATACGATGCCGATAAATAAAATAATAAAACTGATACCCGTTTTCTTAAACATCCTTTTTATACCTTTCTTTACACTTTTCTTGCTATGGAATAATCAGCAATCCAACACAAAAGCTGTTTGGACTGACAATCATTAAACCCATCAAGGCATGCCTTCGCTCTTTTTACATGGCCTTTAGCTCTATCGAACGTATATTCAATCCCTTTATACAGATATAATTTTTCTTTTAATTTTTCAAATTGATCCTTATTAAACTCTGGTGCGGTTATGGCATCCTGCATCCATATCTTGTCATCAGGTGCTGCATTGGCAAGGCTGTGGATTAGTGGCAGCGTGAGCTTTCCCTCCCGCATATCTGCGCCGGGATTTTTTCCAAGTTCTTTGGCACTTGCCGTATAGTCTAAGAGGTCATCAGCCATCTGAAAGGCCATTCCTAAATGAAACCCGTACTGATTCAGGTCGTCTTCTTTTTCTTTTTGGGCCTTTGCAAGGATAGCACCACTCTGACAGGCCCCCTGAATCAAAACAGCCGTTTTTCTTTTGATCACTTCAAGGTATTCTTCTTCAGAAAGATTCAGTTTTCCTTTTTTCCCCAGCTGATCAATTTCACCCTGGGACATGTCCTGTGTGATTTTAGCAATGACTGAGATGATATTTGGTTCTTTTGTTTTTGCTGCAATATCCAATGCACGGGCCAGAAGAAAATCTCCTGTCAGTACAACTTTGGAGGCAGACCATTTTGTATGGGCAGCCTTTTTGCCACGCCGGGTATCCGCCTTATCCACCACATCATCATGCAAAAGGGTGGCCGCATGGAGGTATTCAAAAATAATAGAAAATTCAATTTCAAAACCATTATTATAACCGCAAAGCCTGGCACTGTGAATCATTAAAAGCGGTCTTAACCGTTTCCCGCCGCTGAAAAGAAGATGGGATGCAATCTTTCTTACCAAATCCAGATTGGGCTTTAAATGATACTCAAGAGCCGCTTCAACTTTTTTAAGATCAGGTGCTGTCTTTTCAATAATTTTTTGTTTCAGCCCCTTTGTCATGCAAGTACTCCTTAAATCTCTCCGGCAACATCATATTCAAACGCTTTAGTAATTCTTACCTTAACAACGGTACCGATTTCAAGCCCATGGGCATAAATAAATGTAACTCCATCTACATCCGGGGCCTGAAACATTGTCCTGCCAACGTATACACCCTGTTCCGGATTTTCTTCAATTAGGACATCATGGGTTGTACCCACGTATTTTTCATTCACAGATTTTGAAATTTCTGCCTGGGCTGCCATGATCATGTCATACCTTTTTTGAGCAATCTCATAAGGGACATGGCTTTCAAGAAGATGAGATTTAAGGTCACTGGAATCCGAATAGGTAAAGACACCCAAATGATCAAACCGGATATCTTTAATAAATGTCATCAAACAATTGAAATCCTCTTCAGACTCGCCGGGAAACCCCACAATAAGGGTTGTTCTTAAAGCAGCTTTGGGATCAATCTTCCTGATGGTTTTAAAAAGCGTATAAAGATCTTTACGGGTATAGGGACGTCCCATTTTTTTGAGTATGCATGAAGAGGCGTGCTGGATGGGTACATCATAGTAAGAACAAATGTTGTTATACTTTTTTACTGTCTCAATAATCGGTTCTGTCAATGTTTTTGGATGGGTATATAAAAACCGTATCCAGGTCTGTATTCCACCATTCTTCTTGAGTTGTTCACTGCCCAAGGTACCTGCCAGAGAAGTGAGAACCTGGCTTAATCCTGTCTCATTTGCCAAATCATGGCCGTAATCTGTTGTGTTTTCAGCCGTAAGGATAATCTCTTTAATCCCTTTTGAAACAAGATCTTGTGCTTCTTTGCAGATATCTTTTTTGGGCCTTGACCGCTGGGTGCCCCGAAGTTGAGGAATAATGCAATAGGTGCACTTTCGATTACACCCTTCAGATACTTTAATATAGGCATAAAAATCTGCGGCCAGTTCTCTTTGTTCCAAAAGATCCTGAAAGGGCCTGGTGTCGGGATCGGGAAAAAAGGTCAGGGTTTTAGCGTCCTGGTTTTCTACGGCCTCCACAATCCGATCACAGGCGGCAGTGCCTAAAAATGCATCTACTTCCGGCAGTGTGGATAAAAGGTCCTTATCATCCTTATACCGCTGAGCAAGACATCCGGTGGCGATAAGTTTTTTACAAATTCCTTTTTCCTTGAATTCTGCCATCTCCAAAATAACATCAACAGCCTCATCAGAGGCTGTTGATATAAATCCGCAGGTATTAACAATAATCACCTGGGCGAGGTTTGGATCATCGGTTACACTATGACCTGCCCCCACAAGTTTTCCCAGCATGATTTCACTGTCAACCTGATTCCTTGAGCATCCAAGAGATTCAAGGAAAATGATCATAAAGTCTGGGCCATAAGGTCTCCCAGCTGTTTGGAGAATCTTGAAGGATTATCCAGTTTACCGCCTTCACTGATAACGGCAATATCAAACAGAAGATCACTATAGTCTTTTAAAACCGGGCTCGTGGTATCGGTCTCAAACAGTTCTTTCATCTTGCCCATGACAGGATGATTCACATTAACCTCCATCACCCTTTTCTGGTCCGGTGTTTTCTGGCCCGAGGCTTTCATGATTTTTTCCATGTAGGCACTCATGCCGTAATCATCGCCGGACAGGCAGGAAACAGAATCCTTCAGCCGGCTGGATACCACCACATCCTTGACCTTTGCTTCAAGTTTTCCTTTAAGAAATGAAAGAAGCGCTGAATATTCATTTTTCTTTTCATCATCCACTTTTTCAAAATCAAGATCCCCTTTTTCTGCACTCTTGAGTTTCTTTTCTTTATACTCGGGAAGAGACTGGGTCACCCATTCATC
>QMMT01000117.1 GCA_003647385.1 Deltaproteobacteria bacterium | reverse complement strand
GAAGTGGGTTACAACATAGCCAGCAGACTTGCTTCTGAAAACAAACGCGTGATTGTCATAGACAAGGATCAAGATGCCATTCGACATCTTTCCGAAAGCCTTGATATACAGGTTATCACAGCATCCGGCAGCAACCCGAAGGTTCTCATTGATGCCGGTATTAAAGAGACTGATATCCTTCTGGCAGTGACAGACAGTGATGAGACAAATCTTGTGGCATGCCTGATGGCCAATCTGATATCTCCCACAACCAAAAAACTTGTCCGATTAAGAAATAACGACTTTTACCCCTATCATAATCGTTTTAAGAAGGAAAACCCTCATATTGATACGATAATCAATCCTGAAACCGAGGTGGTGAATACCATCAGAAAACTCATGGATGTGCCCGGGGCAATTGATGTTGGAGATTTTGCCGACGGCCAGGTAAAATACATTGGAATCAGGCTTGACAGTTATTCTCCCGTTGCAGGGATGAGACTTATTGATTTTTCACCTAAATTTGGTGATGACCGGCCTTTGATTGCAGCGATCATCAGAGATGACGAGGTAATTGTCCCAAGGGGAAACAATAAAATTGAATCCGGGGATTTACTCTATTTTGTCTGTGAAACGCAAAAACTTGAGCAAACACTTAAACTTTTCGGAATAATAATCCAACCCATCCAGAGCGCCTTGATCATAGGCGGCGGACGAATCGGTGAACGGCTGGCCAAAATACTCGAAAAGGACTCGATTAAGACAAAAATCATTGAATCCGATCTTGACCGTTGCCATTACCTGTCTGAACAGATGGATAAAACCGTTGTTCTCCATGGTGACGGATCTGACCAGAAACTCTTTCTTGAAGAGAATGTGGGCCAGAGTGATGTTGTCGTCTCTATTACCGATGACGATGAGACCAATATTCTTGTTTCTCTTCTTGCAAAAAACCTGGGGGTTCAAAATACAATTACAAGGATTGAGAAATCAAGCTATTTCCCGCTGCTTGCTACTATTGGAATTGAGAAAGTTGTAAGCCCGAGACTATCCGCCGTGAGTTCAATTTTGCAGGACATCAGGAAAGGAAAAGTCTTATCTGACATATCAATATTTGGCGAAAGAGGAGAATTTATTGAAGCCATTGCCCTTGAAACCTCAGACATTACTGACAGACCATTAAAAAAACTACACTTTCCCAAAGGAGCCATTCTCGTCTGCATCATCAGAGACGGCCAGATTATAATTCCATCAGGCGATAGTGTTATAAAACCAGGGGATAGAATCATTCTGTTTGCTCTTAAACATGCTGTAAAAAAACTTGAAAAACTTTTGACCGTTAAACTGGATTACTTCTAATGCGCTGGCAGTTTGTTGCGAGTATTATTGGTATCCTGTTAGTTTTTTTAGGGCTTTCCATGGTTGCGCCTCTACTTGTAAGCCTTTATTATCAAGACCCTTCCAGGGACTGTTTTATCCGCTCTATCGGTATTACCATGTTAGCAGGACTCGTCCTGATCATTTTATCGAGAAAACAGAGCCGCGATGATTATATCAATCAAAAAGAAGGAATGACCACAGTTGCGTTAGCCTGGACTGCCATTGGTATTTTCGGCGCCCTCCCCTTTTATTTCTGCCCAGAATTCACAAACTTTACCGATGCATTTTTTGAATCCGTTTCTGGATTTACAACGACAGGGTCATCAGTGATGACTAATATTGAGGGAACAACCAAAAGCCTTCTTTTCTGGAGAAGCTTGATTCAATGGCTGGGAGGTATGGGAATTATTGTTCTTTCTCTTGCCATTCTGCCTTTTTTAGGGGTTGGCGGAATCCAGTTGTATAAAGCAGAAGTCCCAAGCCCGGTGCCGGACAAACTGACGCCCCGGCTAAGCGACTCTGCTAAAATTTTATGGGTATTGTATGCAGTGATTACCCTGGTTGAAATTATTTTTTTACTAGGGGGTGGGATGTCGTTATTCGAGTCTACCTGTCATGCATTTACAACCATGCCCACAGGCGGGTTCTCCCCCAAAAATGCTTCAATTGCCCATTATAATAGTGCCTATTTTGATTATGTTATTGCTATATTCATGATCCTTGCGGGAATTAATTTTTCGCTGCATTATCAATTATTGCGAGGTGAAACGCTCGCATTCTGGAAAGATACGGAATGCCGGTTTTTTCTCGGGCTAACATTGGGAATAACCCTTCTGGTCACATGGGATATTTATGGTTCTGTTTATACTTCCTTTAAAGAGGCGTTTAGATTTGCAAGTTTTCAGGTGACCTCGATTATTACAACCACCGGGTTTGCAACAGCTGATTATGAAAAATTTCCCGGATTAAGCCAGGTACTTCTTTTTATCGCCATGTTTATTGGTGCCTCTGCAGGATCAACCGGCGGTGGAATGAAATGTGCCAGGATCATAGTCTGTTTTAAATATTGTTACAGAGAACTATTTAAAATCATCCACCCCAGAAGTATCCGCCATGTAAAAATTAATAACATGGTTATACCGGATGAAGTTCTTCGAAGTATCATGGGATTTTTAGCACTCTATATCGCTCTTTTTATCCTGTCGAGCATCCTTCTTGCCTGCATGGGGGTTGACATGATGACATCGTTTGGAGCGGTTGCCGCCTGTATAGGGAACATCGGCCCAGGGTTCGGAACTGTCGGACCTACTGAAAATTTTGCACACCTTCCGGTAATGGGCAAATGGCTGCTTGCATGGTGCATGCTGCTCGGCAGACTGGAAATTTACACTGTAATCATCCTTTTTGTTCCTGAATTCTGGAAAAAATAAAGTAAAAAAAGAAGGCTGATTTTGCTTTACTGTGCTTGTGACTTTTCAAAGAAAAACCATGCTCTGAAGTTCAAAATCCGGTTTACATGGAAAATATTCATCCACTTGTGGAAAACTTGATAAATCCTTTTCTATGGCAGCATTTAAAAAAGAGTTGAGCCACCAGAAAATATCTTTATTTTTGACATTCTCCCGCAAATTTCGCATTCGCTGACTTTTTTCCTCCAAAGGCATATTAAGTGCCATGTAAATCGCACTGGCAGTCCCTTCTATATCATAGGGGTTTACAAGGACAGCATCCTGATAAAACTGGTGAGCGGCACCGGCAAATTCACTGAGTATCAGCACCCCTTTTTCATCAATATTGCAGGCACAATATTCTTTAGCAATAAGATTCATACCATCCTTTAACGGCGTAACCAAGGCAATATCACATGCCCGATACAATGAAATCAGCTCATTCCTCTCAAGATTTCGAAACATATATTGAACCGGAAGCCAGTCATTTGTACTGAATAGTCCGTTAATCTCTCCCACAAGCTGTTCAATCTTAAGTTTCAGGTCGGCATAGGCTGTAATTTCCCTGCGGCTGGGGACCACAAGCTGAATAAAATGCACCTTTTTATGAAATTTTGGAAACCGTGTTAAAAACCGTTTAAAGGCTTTCAGCCTTTCAGGTATGCCCTTGGTATAATCCAGGCGATCCACACCCAGCAATATCTTTGTATCTAACTTTGTTCCTGGGGCATTATTTCGTATTTCCTTAGATCGTTTATAGACATCGCTGTCCCAGGCATGGAGAAAAAATTCATTGTAGTCAATGCTGATGGGGAAAACCCCGATACGGATGACTCTGTTGTTGAATCTTAATTCGCTTACCGTCTCATCAAACGCCTTTTTTGCATCAATCTGTGCATCCTGGATTATTTTTTTTATACATCCGATAAAATTGCGTTTGCTTAGAATGGTGTGAAACCCTATGATGTCATATTCCAACATGGCAGAAAGAAGTTCAAACCGCCATGGACACCGTATAAAGGTATCAATGGGTGGAAATGGGATATGTAAAAAAAATCCAATGGGGGTCCTTTTATGAAATTTTTGTAATTGGGCCCCCACCAATATTAATTGATAGTCATGGACCCAGATAAAATCAGGATCATCTGCATTCTGGTATACGGTTAAAGCAAATTTTTTATTAACTGCCTGATAACTTGCCCAGTATTCAGGCAAAAAGAGACACTTGCCGATAAATCCATGAAAAAGCGGCCAAATAATTGAATTGGAAAACCCTTCGTAAAATTTTTTTAACTCATCTGAATTCAACATAACAGGCTTAACACTATACCCGGAAACAGCTTTCTGTATTTCCGGCAACATGGTATCATCCATATCCGACTCCTGCACATAGCCGGGCCAACCAACCCAGGTACCATTTCGATTCTTCAATATGGGTGCCATTGCCGTGACCAGTCCGCCGGCTCCCTTTTCCACCTCTATTTTTCCATCTTCAGTCTTTTTTAGAATAAGCGGCAACCGGTTGGATACAATAATAATATGACTTTTTTTCATTTTTTTTATCCCTATCCCTTCCCAGGCTTCCAAATGATATCATTTAGATATTCACCACCGCTGTATTGCCTGGATAAAATCTGATGATTTCATTTTTGATCATAATTGTGAAGGGCCTTGCCCGGGTGGTAAGGCTTTTAACCTTAACCTCTGTTTGAGTGATTTCCAGATCCAGCCAGTGTTTTCTGTATCGAATGTGAAATCCGATACGATTAATGGATTTGGGAAGCAGCGGGTTTAAAATCAGGATGTCGCTGCGTATTTCCAGTCCTGCATAGCCCCGTTGAAGGATATCAATACATCCTGACATGGCAGCCAGATGAATCCCTTCCTTTGTGCTTCCTGTCTGGTCATCAACCATATCCGTCTCAAGTGCCTGGCTGAAAAATTCCCAGGAACGTTCTCTTGCCTGCCGTGCCTCAATCCAGGCATGTATGACCAATGCCAGGGATGACCCGTTAGTGGTTCGATTTAGATAATAATTGATATTTTTTAGGACATAATCTTCATCTAAAGTGTAATTAAGACGTTTAAACATCTTTGTTAAGGTCTCTGCACTGAACAGGTAAAACAGCATTAAAACGTCTGCCTGCTTGCAGAGTTTATAGTTATTGGCACTGTCTTCTTCTTTTTCAAGAATTCTGTCCAAACGGCGGATATTTCCATATTTTTTTGTATATCCATCCCAGTTAAATTCTTTTAAGGCCTCGTATCCTTCAAATTGACTGATAATGCCGTCTTCATGAAATACAATTTTCATCCTCCGGCTCATTATTTTCCATTTTCCAAGTTCTTTACTTTTTATGCTCAACTTTTTTTTTATATATTTCCAGTCCTGTTCAGGAATAACATGCTGAAGGTTCAATGCCTGATCCATGACAAACATAACCATTAAATTGGTATAGGCATTGTTGTTCAACCCGGGGTTTTCAGCGCCGGGATAAGCATCATGATATTCATCTGGCCCCATGACGCCACAAATTTCATATCGATCAATTTCCGGGTTATAGGTTGCCATACTTGCCCAGAACCGCGCAATTTCTATGATGATTTCACCACCGTAAAAAGATAAAAATTCGATATCATGGGTAATTTGAAAATACTGCCAGATATTGTAAACAATGGCATTATTAATATGGTACTGTAGCTGAGTGTTGTCCGAAATCCACCGGCCTGATGACGGATTAAGATGCATTTGCTGAGTTTCTTCCCTGCCGTTGCTGCCGCTTTGCCATGGATACATGGCCCCTTTAAACCCGGACTTTTTTGCGGCACGCCGTGCCTCTTTCAAGCGTCGATATCGATACATGAGCAAGGTTCTTGTGATTCGGGATGCCCGGTGATTTAAAAAGGGAAAAATAATCATTTCATCCCAGAAAATATGTCCTCTATACCCTTCGCCATGCCAGCCCCTGGCCGGCATTCCCACATCAATATCCAGGGAATTAACCGAAGAACTTTGTAATAAATGCAAAATATACAATCGAAGAATTTTTTGAGTGTGCCGCTCAATATCTTTATTGTCCAGTTCAATTTTTACATCGAATTTGCGCCACAATAATTCCAGTGCCGTCACATGGGATGTTAACAAACCATCAAAATTTACCTCATCATTTGCAACGGTATTTTCAGCCTCTGATAAACATTCATAAATACCGGCATCCCGGGAAGTATAGATGCAGACCAGTTTTTCCACAATCAGCGGTTCGTCTGGATATACATTCACCTTAAAATGTTTGGCAACATATCCGCCTGGCTTGTCAACAGAAGTTGATTTGACAGATAGGGATTTGTTGTTGACAAAAAGACGGGTTCTTGCCCCTATGGAAATACCGATGCAGGATTGATTGGTCTTCATTTTCAACACCATGCTTTTTTCATCAAGGTGTTTAAATTCCATCAAATCAAGATGAACATTTCCCAGATCCCGGTAGCGCTCTACTCCCAGATTCTTCACCCGGCCATCCAGGGCAGAACAGATCTCTATTTCTCCCTCCCAGTTTACGGGTGTAATAATTGTTTTCAGTCCTGCCCTGTGCATCTGCTCTCCATGAACAAATGAATGCTGACATAATTTTGTTTCTCTGTTTTTTTTATCCCGAAAGCGTATGATACGAGTCAGTATCCCTTTTTTTATATTCAGGGACTGTTTATAAAAAAGAATCTTTACATTTTTCAGATGGAACCATTCCTCTCCGGGGAAACGAAAAGTAAGACTAAGCCAGTTGGGAATATTCACCAGGTCCTCATTCTCAACAATTCTGCCGGCGATTTCAGTTTTAAGCCGATTATATCCTCCGGCAAGATAAGTGCCGGGATAATGCACTTCATCAGCCGTTGCTTCAGGG
>QMMT01000116.1 GCA_003647385.1 Deltaproteobacteria bacterium | reverse complement strand
TTCTTAAATATATTTATAAATAGTTAGTTTTATTAAAAATAATATATTGTTTAGTTTGAGTCTTTTTAGCACAGTTTAATAAAAATTAACAGAACTCTCTTTATTTAAAAACGTTAAGGCTATACCTTGACACATTTAGAAAAGCAGTTCTATTTTTCTTTATCTTAAGTCAGCGACTTTCTTTAATTATTTACTTATTCAGCTATTTATTGTATGAGTCATGGGTTATCTTATAATTTTAATTATTCTCAACGATTATAAAAGAGGTGGAAATGATGAAAAAGAGAATGCAGACGATTGACGGAAACACAGCAGCAACTCATGTGGCCTATGCCATGAGTGAAGTTGCAGCTATATACCCAATCACACCTTCAAGTCCCTTAGGTGAAATTGCAGACACCTGGGCATCCAAAGGTAGAAAAAATATATTCGGTCAGGTGTTGAATATTAAACAGATGCAGTCAGAAGCAGGGGCCGCAGGAGCAGTTCACGGTTCTCTTGCAGCAGGAGCCCTTACATCAACATTTACAGCATCCCAGGGGCTCTTACTTAAGATACCTAATATGTATAAAATTGCCGGAGAGCTTCTTCCATGTGTCTTTCATGTGACGGCTCGCTCTATCTCAGCCCATGCACTTTCAATTTTTGGTGATCACCAGGATGTCATGGCTGCCCGTCAGACAGGCTTTGCCATGCTGGCCTCCAATTCAGTACAGGAAGCCCAGGATCTTGCTTTGGTTGCCCATCTTGCAACCATTGATGCCCGGGTGCCGTTTTTGCATTTTTATGACGGATTCAGAACGTCTCATGAAATCCAGAAGATAGAAATGATTGAGTATGATGATATGGCATCTTTGTTTAATTATGATGCGTATAAAGCATTTAAAAGCCGCGCTCTAAATCCTGAACACCCTGATACCCGGGGAACAGCACAGAATCCGGACATTTATTTTCAAGGCAGGGAAGCTGCCAATTCATATTATCTTAAAATTTCGGGTATTGTAAAAGAATATATGAAGAAGGTCACTGATTTGACCGGACGGGAATATAACTTATTTGATTATGTGGGGGATCCCGAAGCTGACAGAGTGATTGTTGCCATGGGTTCCGGGTGTGAAGCTATTGAAGAATCCATTAACCAGCTCAATGCCCAGGGTGAGAGACTTGGACTTGTAAAAGTTCGCCTTTACAGACCTTTTGATACCCAAAGTTTTTTAAGAGCCGTTCCTTCAACTGTTGAAACACTTACGGTCCTGGACAGGACAAAGGAACCGGGTGCACTTGGTGAGCCACTTTACACAGATATATGCACTGCATTCATGGAGTACGGCGAAAGTCCTAAAATTGTTGGTGGAAGATATGGCCTGTCCTCCAAAGAGTTTAATCCCAATATGATTAAGGCTGTTTTTGATAATATGAAATCTATTGGGCCGAAAAATCATTTTACCGTCGGTATTATTGATGATGTCACCCATACTTCCCTTGAAGTTGAAACCGGTTTCAATCCGGCACCAGAAGGAACGATTGCATCTAAATTCTGGGGATTGGGAGCTGATGGAACTGTTGGGGCAAATCAGAGCGCCATAGCGATTATAGGTGATAATACGGATAAATATGCTCAAGGGTATTTTGCCTATGATTCCAAAAAATCAGGGGGACTGACCGTCTCTCATTTAAGATTTGGTGATGTGCCGATCAAGTCAACTTACCTGATTGACAATTCTGATTTTATCGCCTGTCATAAATCTAATTATGTAGAGATTTATGATGTCCTAAAGGGATTAAAAGATGGGGGTACCTTCCTTTTGAACTCACCCTGGTCTGTTAGCGATATGGAAAAAACCATTCCCGGTGATGTCAGAAAAACCATTTATGATAAAAAGCTCAAGTTCTTTAATATAGATGCAGTTAAGATTGCCGGTGAAGTCGGTTTGGGCGGCAGGATCAACATGATTATGCAGACCTGCTTTTTCAAGCTTGCCAATGTTCTTCCGGTTGAAAAGGCCATTGGTCTTTTAAAGGAAGATATCAAGGCCAAGTTTGGTAAAAAGGGCGAAAAAATTGTTTCAATGAATATTGAAGCGGTTGACAAAACGCTTGAACACCTCATAGAAATTAAGACTCCAGAATCCTGGAAAGACGGCGTAAGGCAAGAGATGCCTGTTGAAAAAGCCACACCGTTTGTGGATAATGTCATGCGAAAAATCAATGCCCAGGGCGGAGACGATCTTCCGGTCAGTGTTTTTTCACCGGATGGTGTTTTTGAACAGGGAACAGCCCAGTATGAAAAAAGAGGGGTTGCCATTGATGTACCGGAATGGATTCCTGAAAATTGTATCCAGTGCAACCAGTGTGCTTTTGTCTGTCCCCATGCAGCAATTATTCCCATTGTTGCCACCACGGAAGAGCTTGGTAATGCCCCTGAAACTTTTACCACCATTGATGGTAAAGGCAAAGGAATGGATGCCTACCAATTCAGAATGCAGATAAATCCTTTTGATTGCCAGGGGTGTGGAAACTGTGCGGACATTTGTCCTGCCAAAACCGTTGCCCTTGAGATGAAATCTATTGCCAGCCAGATTGAGGGCCAGGAGGAAAATTATAAATTTTCCAAAAGTATTTCTTTTAAAACAGATATCCTTAAACGGGAAACGGTTAAGGGAAGTCAGCTTTATCAACCCCTTCTTGAGTTCTCCGGTGCATGTGCCGGCTGTGGAGAAACACCCTATGCTAAATTATTGACTCAGCTTTTTGGTGAAAGAATGACCATTGCCAACGCCACTGGTTGTTCATCCATCTGGGGCGGGTCGGCTCCGGCAACGCCATACTGCACCAATGCAGATGGTGCAGGCCCGTCATATGCAAGCTCTTTATTTGAAGATGCAGCAGAGTTCGGGTATGGTATGATGCTGGCAACCCAAACCCGTAAAAAAACACTTGCGGCAAAGGTTGAAAAGGCCCTTGAAACAGATGTGTCTTCAGAAGTAAAAGATGCATTGAGCGGCTGGCTTTCCGGTAAAGATGATGCCCGGGAATCCCAAAAATTTAGTGTTGCTTTAAAAACGCTGTTAAAGGATCAAACCGATGGTATTTTGAAAGATATCTATGATGAAAAAGATATATTTGTGAAAAAATCGCATTGGGTTTTTGGTGGTGACGGCTGGGCTTATGATATAGGGTTTGGAGGCCTGGATCATGTCCTTGCATCCGGAGAAGATATCAATATCCTGGTCATGGATACCGAAGTTTATTCCAATACGGGTGGACAGTCTTCCAAGGCAACACCCACCGGTGCCATTGCAAAATATGCAGCCTCGGGTAAAAAGATTGGTAAAAAAGATCTTGGCCGGATGATCATGAGTTATGGGTATGTCTATGTGGCATCTATCTCTATGGGTGCAAACAAGAATCAGACCGTGAAAGCCATCCTTGAGGCTGAAAGATATCCCGGACCGTCTCTGATTATCTGTTATGCTCCCTGTATTAATCAGGGTATTCGCAAAGGTATGGGTAAATCCCAGCTGGAAGGAAAACTGGCTGTTGAATCCGGTTACTGGCCATTGTACCGATACAATCCTGAATTGATCAAAGAGGGAAAAAACCCCTTTGTTTTTGACTCAAAAGCGCCGGATGGAACCCTGCAGGAATTTCTTGGCGGCGAAACCAGGTTTGCGGCCCTCGAAAAAAGTTTTCCTGAAGAATCAAAACGGCTGAGAGCTAAAATAGAAGGAGAAGTAACAGATAAATATACCATGTTTAAAATGATGGCCGATGCCGGCAAAGAAGAAAAATAGCGCTTTAAACAGACAATTTCAAGGCGATAAAAATTAGCGAAAAAAGGGTCGGAATTTAACCTCCCGACCCTTTTAATTGTCAGCAATATACCAACAAACATAGTCATATAAAACCAAATTTGCTTATATAAAACCAATTTCTTAAATATAAGCAACCATAATGTGTGGCTGAAAATTCGTTACATCCCTATACTATAGGCCGTTTCAATAGAATACGTCATCTCTGGTATAAAACTTGAAAACACCTTTACTAAAAACGTGGGTTTGTATAGGGTGCCAAACAATTTGACTTAACGATTATAAATTGGAAACAAAGTATGAAAAACCACTTGAACCTGGTAAAAACCTGCCAAAGAGAAATTGTAACAGTATTTAATTTAAAAATAAAATATGTCTTTTGTCTATTCCTGGCTGGTATTCTTTTTAATTTAGGGTTGTTAAATACTGTTTTTGCATCAAATTCAGACACAGATGCCCAAAAAGCTTTTTCAATCAGTCTGCCGGATATTCAAATTGTAAAAGGGATTGTGAAACGTGGAGATACGGCGTCCTCATTATTTAAAAAATATCTTTCTTTAAAGACCATATATGAGATAAGCCGGTTAAGCTCAGAAACTTTTTCTTTAACACACATCAGAAAAGGTCAGCCCTATAAAATTATTTTACAGGAAAATAACCTGGTTGGATTTGAATATGAAATCGATAAAAATGACAGGCTGATCATTCAAAAAGAAAAGGGTATGTTTTCCATAAATCAGATACCCATCAAATATGACGTGAAGCTTGAGGTGGTATCATCTACCATATCATACAGCTTGTTTGAAGCTGTAAGAAAATCAGGAGAAAAAAGCGAACTTGCAATGAAATTGTCTGATATTTTCGCCTGGGACATTGATTTTATCAGGGATATCCAATCTGGAGACCAGTTCAAGGTTCTTGTGGAAAAACGGTATCAAGATGGTAAGCTTGCAGGGTATGGAAAGATTAAAGCTGCCTTTTTTACGAATAAAGGAACACTTTTTAAAGCCTTTTTACACAAAGATTTAAACGGTGTCTCAGGATATTATGATGAGAACGGGAAATCACTCCAAAAAGCATTCTTAAAAGCACCCTTAGTATTTTCAAGAATTTCATCTAAATTTACCAAAAAAAGATTTCATCCCATTTTTAAAGAGTACCGGCCCCATCCGGGGGTAGACTATGCGGCCGCTAAAGGTACGCCTATCAAGACGGTGGGTGATGGGATCATCACTCAAATCGGTTACAATAAAGGCATGGGAAATTATATTAACATTCGTCACTCAAATGGATATACAACCGGGTATAATCATATGTGTAAATTTGCCCGGAGTATGAAAAAAAATAAAAGAATACTGCAAGGAGATATCATCGGGTATGTGGGGATGACAGGGTATGCTACAGGCCCGCATTTAGATTTTCGGATGAGGAAAAATGGAAAATTGCTGGATCCACTCAAACATAAATCTCCTTCGGCAAATCCAGTTAACTCGGGTGAAATGGAACAGTTTTTATCAAAAATAATTGAATTATCAGAAAAGATGGTTTCGGCCCATAAACTGGCCTCTTTAAAATAAAAAAATACTATGGACAGTTAAAGAAGATGCCTTAATGCCAGAGCTTCTTTATTACCAGGGTCTTTACGAAGCACCATATTCAGGTAGTTGTCTGCCTGTAAAATTTTGTTTTTATCGTAAAAAATTTTTGCGATTTTAAGCTTTACATCCATACGGCTGCCTTGATTTTTTTCAACGACTAAGAAATACTCAAGAGCCTGATCAACCTCATCCATGGCTTCATAAACAATCCCTGCTTTATAAATGAGGTCATAATTTGAAGGAAAATCGCGGATAAGACTTTTCAGCAGGATTTTAGAATATTCCAGTTCATTTTGACAGATACAAATATCGAGTATTTTTTCTCTAATGGCTATATTTTTTGGGGAGATTGAAATAATTTTTGAAAATATGTTTTTTGCCAGGCGAGCAAATTTTTTTTCTAACAGTACCTTTCCAAGCTGTATAGTCCTGTCAGTAAATTTTTGAGTCAGGGAAATGACTTCAAGATAACACTGAGCGGCTGAAATCAAATCATTGTTTTTCCAATAGTGTTCTCCAAGAAGATATCGGGTTACAGAATCCTGGTGGTTTACTGAAATAGCTTTTTGAAGGCACTTTTCCATGATTTTTTCATCCCCGGCTTTTTGATAGAGAAGCCCCAGATTTCGTAAAATCCTGGAAGCAGAAGGTTTTAAGGCAGCTGCGTGTTTCATATGCTCAATGGCTTTTAAAATATTTCCTGCTTCTTCAAAAGCCCGGGCGTTTCGAATGTGTATGGTTGCCATATCAGGATGAAAAACATGATCCATGATGGTTCTTATTTTATCATCCAGTGATGCCGGCGTTAAGGGTTTTATAAGGTAGCCTTCCACTTCTATTTCAGCCGCTTCCATAACAATTTCTTTTTCAGATTCGCCTGTGACCATGAGCACGGGTATATCTCTTAAATGTTTGTCATTTCTGATAGCCTCAAGTAACTGGGTGCCGTTCATTACCGGCATTTTCCAGTCAACAATAGCAAGATCAATACGGGTTGAATGCAATATCCTCAACCCTTCCAGGCCGTTTTCAGCCATATGCAGTGTTTTTCCAATGTCTATGTTACGGAGTATTTTTTGGACAATTGAACGCATACTTTTTACATCATCGACGATCAAAATCGACAAGTTTTTAAGGTCCATTGTTTTTTCCATGGCAGCAGGCATTTTCTGATCAGTTTATTTCAATATAAAGGTAAACATATTAATCGCTTTGAATATCTTATTACGATATTAATTATTTGTAAAACAAAAAAGAGTTGAAATTGTTTGTCCGGGATATTTCACTGGCGTTGCAATAAAGGATAT
>QMMT01000115.1 GCA_003647385.1 Deltaproteobacteria bacterium | reverse complement strand
GAAGACCCATTGTCTATAATATTGCAAACAAAACGTTTGAAATTATCAAAGATAATCCATTCGAACCGGGCGAAAAGATCTTCCCGGTTGCCGTGTTTAACTCACCGGGTTATGTGAACCGGCATTTTAGTGCCTATGATGATGAGATAATAAAGGATATGCTGCCATTGTTCTCTTATGGAGCCGTTGGATTTGGAAAAAATAACTTCAGATCCGCTGCCATTCTTGTGGACAAAGAACCCCGACAGGATCTAAGGCAGATGCCCCATAAAGGTATCGTTAAAGGCGTTGACCAGATGCAGAAAAAGTATCCTCGCAACCGCCTGATCCGGCATCTTGAAACCTGTGCCTTACAATATGGGTGCCCGGCCGGGAAAAACTTTTTTCTCAAGCGGTATGAAGCCCCGCTTCCCACATCAACGGTCTGCAATGCCAATTGCCTTGGATGTATCTCTCTTCAAACGCAGAACAACCTTTGCGCCTGCCAGGAACGAATCCGTTTTACCCCGACCCCTGAAGAAATCGCCCAGGTTTGTCTTGAACATATTTCCCATGTTAAAAATGCTGTTGTCAGTTTCGGCCAGGGATGTGAAGGAGACCCCTTAACGGCTTTCAACGCCATTGAGCCTGCTATAAAACTGGTTCGCAAGAAAACAGACAAGGGCACCATCAACCTGAATACAAATGCGAGCCTTCCACAAAAAGTTAGAAAGCTTTGCCATGCCGGACTCGATTCCATGCGTGTCAGTTTAAATTCTGTCAGAAAAAATTGTTATCACGCCTATTTTCGACCCAGATCTTATCAATTTACCGATGTTCTTAAAAGTATCCATACAGCAAAGCAGCAGGGGAAATTTGTCTCCATCAATTATCTTAACTGCCCGGGATTTACCGATTCCCAAAAAGAATTTGCCGCATTAAAAGAATTTATTAAAACCTATAAAATCGATATGATTCAGTGGCGTAACTTAAACTTTGATCCCAAAAAATATTGTGGTCTCATGTCAGCGGTTGAAGACAGCGGCAAACCCTTGGGAATGGCAACCATCATAAAAGAGTTGTCACTTCTTTTTCCTGACTTGAAGCATGGATATTTTAATCCGTCCCTGTTTAATCCAAAAAGGGAACACAATGAAAAATAATAAAATTACCATTATTGATGAAACCCTCAGGGAAGGCATGCAGTACAGAGGATTAATGTTTTCACCTGAGCAGCGGTTAACCATTCTTGAATTCCAGGAAAAACTTTTTGTTGATATCTGCCAGGCAGGCTATCCCCCTGCCCATGAGTCTGAAGTCGATGCTGTCAGAATGCTTTTAAAGCATGCTCGAAAGAATAACTATAATATCCGCATTGCGGCCATGGGAAGGGCCAATATCCATGATGCTCAAATTTTACTCGGCGCCGGCGTCAATGACCTGCATTTTCATCTGCATATCAAAAATGATGTAACACAGGACAAGCTTGATCAAATTTTAAATGATCTTTTAAGCACCATTAAATTTATTAAAAAACATAATTCCAATGCTGCCCTGTCCATAGCCATGCTGGATATCGGTAAGTCAGATGATGGAATTTTAGAGCAATGCGTTTCCTTTTTAAGTCATCATATCAATATTCTTTCTCTACCGGATACATCAGGTATGATGGCCCCAAACCAGATCTTTGAAAAGATTAATTCACTATCCTCCAAAACCGGGAAGGCTGACATTTCGGTTCACTGTCATAATGACTTAGGCATGGCATCGGCCAACTCGGTGATGGGGATTCTGGCAGGCGGCAAAGTACTGGAGGCTTCTGCCCTGGGCATTGGAGAAAGAAACGGAATAGCTGATCTTTATACCACCGTAAAAACACTTCAGGATCAGGGATTTGATATAAATCTCAATACAAATGATATCGACACATTTAAAGCCTATTATAAGTATATTGATTCCATTGTATATGAACAAACGAATGAACACCTGTTGACTGCCAATACTCCTGTGTTTGGTGATGCCGTTAAAACCCATGTGGCCGGTACTCATGCAGAAGGTGTTTACGGGATAGCAGAAGAAGAACATTTTTTTTTAAATAGTTTATGCGGAAAAAAACTGGTAAAAAAATATCTGGATCAAAAAGAGTTTACTTATGATGAAAAAAAACTGGTAAAGATTACAGCAAACATAAAAAACCAAAGCATCGCCTTAGGAAGATGCCTGACCAGAGATGAAATCAGAGCCATTGCAGAATCATTTATATAAAATCAAAAAAGTTATACATCAGTGGCGTATGGATAATCTAACAATACGCTTTACACCAGCAGAGGTACGTTTTATTATGCTCATCAACTTATATTAAAAGGCAGCTTCATATCATGGACAAAAATAAAACCATCACACTGTTCATCCAATGTCTTGTTGACAGTATGTATCCGGAAGTGGGGCAGGCCTTGGTACGGCTCTTTGAAAAACTTGGCATTTCAGTTAATATTCCCCTGGATCAAACCTGTTGCGGCCAGCCTGCCTTTAATTCAGGGTATCGAAAGGAAGCAAAGATAGCTGCCAAACGGTTTATTACTATATTTGAGAGTGCCAAAGTGATTGTCTGCCCTTCCGGGTCCTGCGTGGACATGGTTAAGCACCAATATCCCAATCTTTTCAGGGATGGTTCTCCATGGCAGGAAAGGGCAAAAGCCGTCAGTGAAAAAATTTTTGAATTAACTGAATATCTTGTGGATGTCCTGGAGGTTGAGGATGTGGGGGCCAGGTTTCAGGGAAAGGTGACCTACCACGATTCCTGCCATCTTTTAAGAAATCTTGGTGTGGCTGACCAGCCAAGGAGACTCATTGCCAATGTCAGGGGTACCCAATTGGTTGAAATGGAAAACTCAGAAAAATGTTGCGGGTTTGGCGGCACATTTTCCGTAAAATATCCGGATATCTCCACTGCCATACTGGAAGAAAAAGTTGACAATATCGTGGCCGCAGAAGTGGATGCAGTGGTGGGATGTGATATCAGCTGCCTGATGAATATTCAAGGGATGCTGAACCGGCGAAAGTCTCACATCAAAATTATGCATATTGCAGAACTGCTGGCCCAGTAAAGGAAACAAAATGGCTGAGATAAATACAGAGTCTTATAAACAGAATGCAGTAAAAGCCATAAAAGACACGGTGCTGCAAAATGCACTCTCCAATGTCCAGGACAGGCTGGGTCCTGCAACGGCCCTGGCCTATGAAAACCTTCCCGAAGGCCCTGAACTCAGGCTCAAAGCCCATAAAATCAGGGAATTTGCCATCAATAACCTGGATATTCTTTTGGAAACTCTGGTCGATAAAATCCGGGACAGGGGCGGAAAAGTCTTTTTTGCACAAGATGCTGCCCAGGCCACGGACTATTGCCTGAAAGTGGCCCAGAAGAACAGGGTAAAAATGGTGGTCAAGGGCAAATCCATGGTCACAGAAGAAATCGGTTTAAACAAGGTCCTTGAAGCAAACAGGATTGAAGTCAATGAAACAGACCTGGGTGAGTATATCATTCAGCTTGCCGGGGAACCGCCTTCCCATATAATTGCTCCTGCCATCCACAAGACCAGAAAACAGGTGGCAGAACTGTTTACAAAAGAACTGGGCATTCCCTATTGTGAAGATCCGCCTTTTCTTACCCAGGCCGCAAGAAAAGCATTACGCGAAAAATTTCTTAAAGCAGACATGGGTTTTTCCGGCTGTAACCTGGCCTGTGCAGAGACAGGCCATATCACAACGGTATCCAATGAAGGCAATATCCGAATGTCCACAACCATGCCGAAAATTCACATGGTTTTCATGGGCATGGAACGGGTGGTGGCAAAACTGGAGGATCATGATGTTTTGTTCCGCCTTCTTTCAAGGGGGGCGGCTGCCCAGAATATGGCGGGTTATGTCAGTTATATCGGCGGCCCCAGGACAGAAAACCAGCTGGACGGTCCGGAAGAATTTCATCTTGTCATTCTGGATAACGGCCGTTCAAAAATTTTGGCTGATCCCGAGTTCCGGGAAGTTCTTCTTTGCATCCGGTGTGCGGCCTGTCTCAATGTCTGTCCTGCCTATGGAAAAATCGGGGGGCATACGTATGGATATCCCTATTCCGGTCCCATCGGTGCCGTAATCACTCCTTTGTTTGTGGGCATAAACCGGGCAAAGGATCTGTGTCAGGGAGAACCCCTGTGCGGTGCCTGCAAAAAGGCCTGCCCCGTGGATATTGATCTTCCAAGAATGCTCCTGGCGCTTCGGGCTAAACTGGCAGACGGGGATTGCAAATGGAACGTAACCCGGGCCAGCCGGATGGAAAAACTGCTGTTCATGACATGGTCACTGGTAATTCGGAACAGAACATTTTATAATATAGCCCTGAAGACAGGCGCTATGCTCCAGAAGTTTTTGCCCGGTCAAAATGGTATGATTACCCAAATGCCATTTGGATTTAAGGGCTGGACCCGGAGCCGGGACATTGTACCCCTTGCTAAAACCAATTTTTTGACCCTGTGGAAAAACAAAAAGCCATAACCATGACAAGTTTTTAGGAATCAGGACGATATGGATAATCATCAGCATGACTTTATCAAGACCATACAGCAGGCACTGGGGAAATCATCCTCATCTGCCAAAGTTGCTCAATCTGAATTATTCGGTACCCGGCCAAAGGATTTTGAAAATCAATTAGACGTCTATATCAATAAAAGCAAACCAGACCGGGATACTCTGCTGGACCTTTTAATTGAACAGGCAGAACTCATCCATATGGACGTCATACCGGTTGAAAATATATCCCTGGCCAGCCATGCCATCCAGGAACTGGTTCAAAATACGGAACCCGAGTGGGGCAGTAAAAAATCCATAATTGCATGGCAGCATCCTTTAATTGATCAATTAAATTTAAAAGAGACTCTTTCCGGAAACGATGTTGAAGTCTTTAGCACCCAAACCTCAACCAAACCCGACTCAGAAGAAAGAGAAAAAATCCGTACCCAACTTCTCCAATCCTATATCGGCATCACTTCAGCAGATTTTTGTGTGGCCGAGTCGGCCACCCTGGTGCAGCGAACCCGGCCCAACCAGCCAAGAGCTGTTTCCCTGGTCCCCTCCATCCATGTTGCTGTCATCAGGATGGATCAAATCATTGAAAGTTTAAAAGAACTCTATTTCAGGCTCAAATGGGATCCTCAAGAAAAAAAAACAGGATTGACCAATTGCATGACCTTTATCTCAGGCCCCAGCAAAACAGCTGATATAGAACTGGTTATGGTCTATGGCGCCCACGGCCCTCGGCAGCTTCTGCTATATGTAATTACCGGCTGATATATTTACTTTTTTTAAGGGGATACAATGAATTATCCTATAATGTACCGCATCCGCCAGACAATTGATGCACCAAAAGTCGACAATATTAAAGACCGTGTTATCCAGGAGCTTGATAGTCTTAACCTGGCATCCCGGATCACTCCCGGCGACCGTATCGTAATTACTGCCGGCAGCAGGGGGATCAATCATATTGATACTATTCTTAAACAGGTGATTCATGTTTTAAAAAGTCACAAGGCCAGGCCCTTTATTGTACCAGCCATGGGCAGCCACGGCAACGGTACGGCCCCGGGGCAGCTTGAAATCTTAAAAAGTTTGAACATTTCAGAAGAAACCATGGGGGTACCCATTCTCTCTTCTATGGAGGTCAAACAGATCGGGGTGTCTTCCCATGATTTTCCCGTGCTGGTGGACAAGCATGCTGCACAGGCGGACGGGGTGGTGGTAATAAACCGGATCAAACCCCATACTGAGTTTGAAGGTCCTATTGAAAGTGGACTCATGAAAATGATGGCCATAGGACTTGGAAAACATAAGGGATGCTTTGAAGTTCACAGACAGACAGTCAATTTTGGATACAGCCATGTGATTCCCGAGATCGGTTCTATAATTTTAAAACAGATTCCTGTCTTGTTCGGTGTAGGGATTGTGGAAAATATCTATGATGAAACTGCCTGTATCAAAGCCTGTCTGCCGGATCAATTTTATGAGACAGAATCCATGCTGTTAAAAAAAGCAAAAATATATATGGCTCGGCTCCCTTTTGACAAAATCGATATTCTCATCCTTGATGAAATGGGTAAAAATATCAGCGGCACGGGCATGGATACCAATGTTATTGGCAGAATCATGTTTGTCGGTGAAAAAGAACCCAATACACCGAAAATTACCCGAATCGTGGTCCTGGACCTGACAAAGCCCTCCCACGGCAATGCCATAGGGATCGGGCTTGCAGATTTTACGACCCGGGATGTCATCGACAAACTGGACACCCAGGCCATGGCCACCAATGCCATCACCGCCATGACTCCGGAAAAGGCAAGGCTCCCTGTCAGTCTTGCCACCGATCAGGCAGCCATAGAGGCGGCTGTCCAAACCATTGGTGCAGTTGCCCCCGCTGATGCCAGAATTGTTCATATAAAAAACACTCTTGAAATGGGTACTCTGCATGTCTCCCATGCCTTTAAAAAAGAGATGGAAAAAAGAAAAGACCTGATGCTGGAAAAAGAGATCGGGGCACTGTCATTTAATGCCAATGGAAGGCTGTCACCCGTTAAAGATTTAGTTATTAAAAACAAATAAATTTTCCTCACATCTTTTTCAAGTAAAAGTGAGCCTTGTATTAACCGACAAGAATAAAAAAAAATAATTGCAAAGTAAATTCTTATCTGCTTTAATT
>QMMT01000114.1 GCA_003647385.1 Deltaproteobacteria bacterium | reverse complement strand
CACTCCATTGCCCAGGAACACATTGACGAAATGGCAGATGCTGCCAGGGCCATTGCCAGAGAGCTTAATGTTAAGGGCCTTATGAATATCCAGTTTGGTATCATGAATGACAAGGTATATATCATTGAGGTCAATCCAAGGGCTTCAAGGACCATTCCCTTTGTGTCCAAAGCCATTGGGGTTCCCTTAGCCAAGCTTGCCACAAAAGTCATGCTGGGAAAAACCCTTGATGAACTGGGACTGACAAAGGAAGTGATCCCGCCTTACTATTGTGTGAAAGAAGCGGTTTTACCCTTTGACAGATTTGATAATGTTGATCCGGTCTTAGGACCTGAAATGAAATCAACCGGTGAAGTAATGGGAATTGACAAGGATCTTGGTGCTGCATTTGCTAAAGCCCAGTTTGCCGCCGGACAAAAACTTCCCAGCCAGGGTACCGTATTTATAAGTGTTCAGGACAAGGATAAGATGGCTGCCCTGCCGGTTGCTGAAAACTTTCATGAAATGGGATTCACGATTATGGCAACCAAAGGAACTTCCAGCTTTCTAAATGAGCATGATGTACCAACTAAACTTGTCAAAAAGGTATCGGCCGGCCGCCCCCATGTTGTAGATGCTGTGACAAACAACGAAGTCCAGCTGATTTTAAACACGGGTGCATCAACCCTGACCAAACGGGACGGATATGCAATCAGGCGTGCCGCAATAAAGTATAAGGTCCCGTATGCCACTACAACAGATGGCACAAAAGCAATCTGTAGTGCAATCCAGGCCCTGAAAAAACAAGATCTCAGCGTTAACCCCATTCAAGACTATCACCAGGAAAATGACCATGCATAATCCTTATATCCAGAATACAATGATTGAGAGCGATAAACCCAAAGATGAATGTGGTGTATTCGGGCTGTATAAACATCCGGAAGCAGCTAAAATCACCTATTTTGGTCTTTACGCCCTCCAGCACAGAGGACAGGAGAGCGCCGGTATTTCCGTAAATAGAGGGATAAATGATAAAATCTTCTCTCACAAGGGAATGGGACTTGTCCATAACATCTTTAACATGGAAGACCTTGAAAGAATTGAAGGGGGATCTGCCATCGGTCATGTCAGGTATTCCACCACCGGGGATTCTATTTTAGCCAATGCCCAGCCTTTTCTTGTCAACCACAGGCACCGCTCTTATGCTGTGGCCCATAACGGGAATCTGGTGAATGCTCATATCCTGAAAGAAGAGTTAGAGGAGCAGGGGTCCATCTTCCAGACCACCATGGACTCAGAGGTTTTTCTGCACCTTTTCATTAAAAATCTGATTAAAGGGGATGTTGAAAGTGCCGTCTTAAAGGCAGTTTCAAAAATTGAAGGGGCCTATTCCATGATTCTTTTAACCTGTAAAGGTGAAATCATTGGCATGAAGGATCCCAATGGGTTCAGGCCTTTAGCCCTTGGAAAACTCAACGGCCATTATGTCCTGGCATCTGAAACCTGTGCCTTTGATCTGATCCAGGCAGAATTTATACGGGAACTCGACCCCGGGGAGATTGTCATCATTAATGAAGATGGCATCAGAAGTATTAAACATCCCAAGACTGCCAAGCATAAATCCTTATGTATCTTTGAATATATCTATTTTGCAAGGCCTGACTCCACCATTGACGGAAAAAATGTCTATGAAATGAGAAAAGCCCATGGAAGGCGGCTGGCCCAGGAAGCCCCTGTGGACGCCGATCTTGTCATGCCGTTTCCAGATTCCGGTAATTATGCAGCCATCGGCTATGCCAGGGAATCGGGCATCCCCTTTGAAATGGGTATGATTCGAAACCATTATGTCGGACGAAGCTTTATACAACCCACGCAGTCCATGCGTGATTTTGCCGTCAGGGTAAAACTCAACCCGGTCAGGGAGTTAATTAAAGGCAAAGAGATTATCATTATTGAAGATTCCATTATTCGTGGTACCACTGCAAAAACCCGTGTAAAGTCATTGCGCGAGTTAGGCGTTAAAAAAGTCCATATGCGCATCTCGTGCCCGCCCCATAAATTCCCCTGCTATTACGGCATTGATTTTTCTTCAAAAGGAGAACTGATTGCAGCACAAAAGCCCCTGGACGAACTGCGGGAACATTTAGGGTTGGATTCTCTGCATTATCTTTCCATTGAAGGCATGCTGGAAGCCTCCGGTGTTAAGGATCCTGAACATAACTTTTGCAAAGCCTGCTTTGACGGAAAATACCCGGTTGCCTTTGATCCAAACTTTACCAAGCAGTGTATGGGATAACATGCTAAAACAGACCGTTACATTTTCAAAGGACTCTTCCAATCTCTTTTTTCATATCTTAACGAAATGCAACCTTTCCTGTAGCCACTGCTATATTAATACAAAACAGCACGGAGCCAACACCCTTGATATTGATACCATAAAAAAATGGCTTACACTTTTTTCTAAAAAGTCCGATTTAAATAAAACCAATTCAAATAAAATCGGGCAGACCAATCTCATTTTTTTAGGGGGGGAGCCCACCCTTCACCCGGATCTTCACCTGGCTGTCAAAGAGGCGAAACGCCTTGGATTTAAATCCATCACCATTGATACCAACGGATATCTGTTTCATAACATTCTGGACAAAATAACCCCGGATGAGATCGACTTTCTATCCTTTTCCCTGGACGGTGCCACAAGAGAGACCAATGACGCCATCAGGGGGAAAGGAAGCTATGACATGGTAATGGAAGGGATACAAAAAGTCGTGTCCAAAAACTTTTCCTGTTCTATGATCTATACGGTTTCAGATATGAATATTCATGAACTTGAATTGATGCCGGATGTGGTTAAAAGCCTTGGTATTAACCGGTTCTTTATCCAGGTAATCGGTATGAGGGGCAAATCTTCAAATCCTGATGGGAAACGCCAGGTATCAAGAGAAACCTGGCTCTCCACCATTCCGAAAGTAGCTGAAGCAATTGCCGGTCATGGCATTGTGGTCACCTATCCAAAAGTATTTCTCACTAAAGATGAAACATTTCAATGCGCCGGCCTTGTGGCGGACAATTATTTTATATTTCCCAATGGCAGGGTGTACCAATGTCCCATCTGTGAAGACTTTTCTCTGCATTCCTATGAAATAAAAAATGATCGATTGATTGCCACGCCAAGAATAAATGAAAAAGACCTGTTCAACCTTACCATTCCTGAAGGCTGCGTCATGAATAAAATGATTCAGCCCCAGAACCTTTCCTACAACAAAAAAGGTCACCCTGAGTATCAGATTGCCTGCTGCATGCTCAAAGAGGAAATCTCCAACATATCAGAAAGAGAGGGTGGACTGAATGAAATTACCAGCGACTCGGGCATTCAAATTGGAAAACCAATAGAAATGGTTGCAATTGCTGTAAAAAAAAGCGCAATAAGATGCAAGATTATTTCAACAGGTCAACCCATTACTTTTCGTAAAGTCAGAGATGAGGTTGAGGGTGAAATCCTCACCATAAAACCTTCGAAAGTCTGGCGATTTCAAAAAACACATTACATGACAGGTGAGATTATATCTAAAAAAATTGATATCCCTGCCTTAAAATTAGAGCCGCTTGCGTTAGCCGATCCATGGTCATGGGATCCTCAAAATCACTACTGGGGAGAACCTGATGAGCCAGTTGATCCATATTTCCAGCCCATTATCAACTTTGGCATAAGAGACGCTTATGAAATGGAGCAGATTATTCCTTTCCAGGATCCGAAAGATATAGATAGTGATCCGATTTTAGACGCTTCTGAATTTTTTAATCAAGGAAACCAGGTGGAAGCATTTAAGATAATGGAAAAAATATTGGCAGTTGATCTGCGATGTTTAGATGCCCATGCCCACCTTGGTGCCTGGGAGTTTAACAGGTCCAAAAAAAAACATGAAATGATCATTCTTAAGGCAAAGGGACATTATGAAGTAGGCGTTAATATTGGGAAACTGTCATTGCCTGAAAATTTTAATGGACTTTTGCCCTGGGGGTGTATAGACAATCGACCGTTTCTAAGGTGTCTGCATGGATATGGTTTATCCCTATGGCGTTTAGGCCAACCAAGAGAAGCAGAAAAACTCTTTAAAAAAATGCTTTGGTTGAATCCTGCAGATAATCAGGGGATACGATTTTTATTAGCAGATATTGATGATGGCAAAACCTGGTATGAGAGTACTATTTTCGACGATTAAAAGTACGATTTTCCCTCTTTTCATTTCTTCTTCCACTTTTCATACAAAGATATAGTGATTATCAAGTAACGCTTTGATACCATTATACCAAAAAATAAAAAATCAGGTTCAATTCTTGGGTTGCAATATTCTATATTAACTGAAATAAAACAATAGACCATAAAGTTTAGCAACAATTAGGTGATAATGGCAAAGGGACTCAATGAAACAAACTGAACAACAGTTTCTTAACAGCCTGGAAAAAAAGCTCTGGAATGCGGCAGACAGGCTGAGATCGACTTTAGATGCAGCCCAGTACAAACATGCAGTCCTAGGGCTTTTATTCATCAAATATGTCAGTGATGCATTTGACATAAGAAGGCAGGAATTAAAAAATCAATTCTCAGATGAAACCCATGAATACTATTTTGATCCGGATGATTTTGATTCTAAAGAGAAATTTGAAAAAGAGATACTATCAGAACTGGAGCAGCGGGACTATTATACAGAAAAAAATGTGTTCTGGATTCCTTTTGAAGCCCGATGGAAATTCTTGCAGGACAATAACAAGAGTGCCATTGGCGGGGCAAATATTTCCATTGAAAACGGTAATGGTGGAAAACCCGTTAAAGTCTCTTCTGTTGGCGGGCTTATCGATAATGCTCTTGATGCCATTGAACGGGACAATCCCAAACTCAAAGGTATCTTAAACAAGCAATATTCCCGCCTTCTGATTGACCAGTCCAAACTGGGGGAACTCATTGACTTGATCGCCACCATTCCGTTCCTTCATGAGAGCCTTGGGGCAAAGGATATACTAGGTCATGTATACGAATATTTCTTAGGGCAATTTGCCCTTACCGAAGGGAAAAAAGGGGGGCAGTTCTATACTCCCAAAGCCATTGTCAGTCTGATCGTTGAAATGCTGGAACCCTTTCAAGGAAGGGTGTATGATCCGGCCATGGGGTCTGGCGGTTTTTTTGTTCAAAGTAACCGGTTCATTCAAAAACATTTCGGAAAAATCGGGGATGTCTCCATATACGGCCAGGAATACAACCACACCACCTGGCAGCTGGCAGCCATGAATATGGTCATCAGAGGACTTGATTTCAATTTTGGGAAAGAGCCGGCCAATACATTTACCAATGACCAGCACAAGGATCTTCGGGCAGACTATGTCATGGCTAATCCCCCCTTTAATATGAAGGAATGGAACGGAGAGGTCAGTGACAAAGATCCCAGGTGGAAATATGGTATTCCGCCAAAAAGGAATGCCAACTTTGCCTGGCTCCAGCACATGCTGTATCATCTGGCTCCCAACGGCAGTATGGGCCTCCTTCTTGCCAACGGCTCCATGAGTTCCAACACCAGTAATGAAGGGACTATCAGACAATCCCTGATTGAAAATGACCTGGTGGAATGTATGGTGGCCCTGCCAGGACAATTGTTTACCAATACCCAGATCCCTGCCTGCATCTGGTTTCTGACAAAAGATAAAAAGAATGGGATAAACAAAAATGGTAACACCCTGCGGGACAGATCGCAGGAAGTACTCTTTATCGATGGCAGAAATTTAGGATATATGAAAGATCGGGTTTTAAGGGATTTTAAAGAAACCGATATCCGAAAAATCGCCGACACCTTTCATCAGTGGCAGGAAGGCGAGGGTTATGAAGATGAACCCGGATTTTGCAAATCCGTTGGCTTTGAAGAATTAAAAAAGCATGATTTTGTTCTGACACCGGGAAGATATGTGGGTGCCCCTCCTGAAGAGGATGACGGAGAACCTTTTGCTGACAAGATGGCGCGGTTGACAGCCCAATTGAAAACACAATTTGAAAAAAATGGCAAATTGGAAAAACAGATCAGAGAGAACCTGGTGGGGTTGGGGTATGAGTTCTGATTCGCAGATAGTGACAATAGACGAGCTAAAATCTGATCAGAATGGGGCTATTGCTGTCGGCCCTTTTGGTTCTCGCATGAAAAGTGATTGTTACGTTGCCACTGGAATTCCGGTAATACGTGGTAAAAATATCACTGATGGCCCGAAATTTGAGGGGGAATTTGTTTATATTACTGAATCAAAAGCCAAGGAGTTAGGTTCATCCAATGTTTTTGAAAATGATTTAATTTTTCCTCATAGAGGTTCTATAGGGGAGGTTGGTATTGTTCCCAAAAGTGGACGATTTGTTATCTCCTCCAGTTTGATGAAGATTTCCTGTGATAATAACAAAGTTCATCCAAAATTTTTATACTACTTTTTTAAAAGTAATATAGGAAAACATGAACTTCTAAAGAACGCTTCACAAGTAGGAACTCCGGGAATTGCTCGACCGCTTTACTCTCTTAAAAATATTTCATTACAGCTACCAAATTTAATAAAACAGAATAAAATTGCAAAAATATTAACATCCTTTGATGACAAGATAGAACTTAATCGAAAACTCAATCAAAACCTGGAGCAAATCACCCAGGCCATTTTCAAAAGCTGGTTCGTGGATTTTGAACCCGTTAAAGCAAAAGAACATATCCGAAAATTAGGTGGTGATTCCAATCAGATCGAAAGAGCGGCACAAGCCGTCATTGCTGGTGCTGTTAATCTTG
>QMMT01000113.1 GCA_003647385.1 Deltaproteobacteria bacterium | reverse complement strand
GATATCAATATATCTAATAAATTCACTAAGATCAAATACTTTTTTACCACGTTGGCATAAAAAATGAATTAATGAATATTCAATGGCAATCTTTAAACCCCTATTCCAATTGAAACAGGAGTTTGAAAATGGAACAAAAAATTTTAATCGACAGTCTTGATACAGCCCAGTTTGCCTGCCCCGAATGCAATCGGGAAAAAAGTATGCAGCTTTCAGAGTACAACTTAAGAAGGCAGAGCACCAAAGTGAAATGCAAATGCAGGTGCGGACATTCCTACATGGTTATTCTTGAAAAAAAAATAGAACCGACACAAAACACTCAATTGCTGGGCACCTTTATCTCAAAAAACGGCATCAAATGCAGCGGCAAAATGATCATAAAAAAGCTGAACAGCAAAGGCCTTATGCTCAAAACAAATATTGAGCAAAGTATTCTACCGGGGCTCAAACTCTTTCTTGAATTTGTTCTGGATGACGCTAAGCAGTCAATTGTTAAAAAAGAAGTTGTTGTCAAAGCCAAAAAGGGGAAATATCTGAGCGCAGAGTTCACTTCAGATGAGCATTACGACAATTTAGGACCTTATTTGTTTTTTAACAAACTTTATAGATAGGGCGGGGTGGGTGTATTTTACCTTTGTACGGGCTAAGGAAAACTTTTTAATTTTCCTTAGCCCGTACTACATTAAGGAATACGGATCAACATCCACCATCAGCCTGATCCCTGACTTAGGAGTTAATTTTCGATGACCCATCATGGATTTTACCAGACGATTAACCACTGCAGACGAAGGGCTTTTAATAAGAATCTGCCACCTGAACCGCGAGGAAATTTTCTGAATAGGCGCTTCAATAGGTCCCAGAACCTGGACCCTGTTTTTTTGTTTTTCTTCATTTTCAAGCAGCGTCTTGAAAACATCTGCTACTTTGGCTGCATAGTTCTTTACCTTTACAAAATCGCTTCCTGAAATTTTCAATTGAATCATCCGCGAAAAAGGCGGATACAGCAATGCCTTTCTAAACGGCGCCTCATTTTGAAAAAATTCAAAAAAATCCTGCTTTTTAGCGGCCTCAATAATAAAATGTTCGGGGTTATAGGTTTGCATAACCACTTTTCCTTTCATCTCTCCTCTTCCCGCACGACCGGCCACCTGGGCAAGAAGCTGAAAAGTTCGCTCCCCTGCCCTGAAATCCGGAAGACTCAAAGACAGATCGGCACAGATAATGCCAACCAGGGTAATAGAGGGGAAATCATGACCTTTGGCAAGCATCTGGGTTCCCACAATAATATCGATATTCCGATTTCTGATGCTCTTCAATATTTTTATGGTGGCCCCTTTCCGGGATGTCGAGTCCTGGTCCATCCTGGCAAGCCTGGCATCCGGGAACATGATTTTCAGCATGGATTCCACTTTTTCAGTACCAAATCCCAAAGGTTTGATTTTTGAAGAGCCGCACGAAGGACACTTGACAGTCACAGGCTGGCTATACCCGCAAAGATGGCATCGATATTCACTTTTCCCTTTATGAAGGGTCATGGTGATATCACAATATCTACAGGATAATGATTTCCCGCAATCCCGGCAAACCGGAGACGTTGCAAATCCCCGTCTGTTCAAGAAAATCAATGCCTGGTTCCCTTTATCAAGACAGGTTCGTATCTCTTTTGAAAGCTCAGGGGTAATAATTTTGTCATCCCCCCAGACATCCTTATATTTTTTTAAATCCACAAGGGCTATCTTCGGCAATGGATGCCGGTTGACACGTGTTTTAAGTTTTAATTCCTCAAAACGTTTTGCAACAACATTCTGATAGGATTGTACAGAAGGGGTAGCCGATCCTAAAACAACCGGACAGTCATTCATTTTACCCCGGACAACAGCCAGGTCCCTGGCATTATATCTTAAGCCTGTCTCCTGCTTATAAGAGGAATCATGTTCCTCATCCACAACAATGATGCCAATATTTTCAAATGGTGCAAAAACTGCAGACCTTGCCCCGATAACAATACTCACTTTTTTTAATAAAATTTTTTGCCATTGATCCAGAAGTTCACCTTTGGTCAATGAGGAATGAATAACAGCTATTTTTTTCCCGAACCTTGCCCTGAAGCGTCTTTCCGTCTGGGAAATCAAAGAGATTTCCGGTACAAGCACAATGGCGCTCTTTTGCTTTTCAACCACATCCCACACCAGCCGCATATAGACTTCGGTTTTACCCGAGCCTGTTACGCCGGACAAGAGATAGGGTTTAAATCCCCGGCTCAAATTTTTCTGCACCCTTTTGACCACTATTTCCTGTTCCGATGTTAACTCTGGTGGCGTATCCGGCTCAACAGGATCGCCTAAGGGGTCTCTGAATACCTGCCGTTGAATAATCTGTATATAGCCGGCTTCTGCCAGCGGTTTTATTAATGCCGGTGCTGTAGGAATATGTACTTTTAATCCTGTCAAAGAGATCTCTTTTTTTTCTTTCACCAGGCAAAGAAGCTTTTTTCTTTTTTTTGACATGCGGAGACGTGTGTTTGGCTCATCACTTTGAAGAATAAATTTCTCTTTTTTAATCTTTGCCCCGTCTTTTTTTAATATGGCAGAAATAGCGATTAAATCTTCTTTTTCCATCCTGCGGATCAGGGCGTTGATTGTGGTGTTTTTGCTGTTTTTTTTCAATTGCTTTAAGGTGCAGGACTGTCGCTTTAAAATGAATTCAACCACCTGTTCTTCTCCTGGTGTAAGCCTGCCTGCATTTGCACTGTCCTTTCCCTGCTGCGTAACAAAAACATAAGAAACATCATGGCGGTCAAGACCGGAAGGAAGCGCAGTCTTGATGACTTCTCCAAGAGGGTGAATATAATAATCAGCAATCCACTTAAAAAAAGAAATTTCAGATTCCGGGAACAAAGGATAATCATCTAAAATATCAAAAATTTTCTTGGCTTTGAATCCCTTACAATTTTTTTGCCCTGAAAGAATATATCCGGTTACCCTTCTATTTCCGAACGGGACCAGCACCCTCATTCCCGGGGAACAAAACTCTCTTAGATGGTCTGGGACTTTGTATGTATATGATTTTACTACAGGAAGAGATACACAAACAGATATATAAGGCGTTTGAATCATCCGTCCTATTGTGCATAAAAATGAAAATATTTCAATATAAGACTTTATAAAGACTTATTTGCTTGACTAGCCCAAGTGATTTTAATAGTTTCCTAAGTGACTTTTTTTGTCCATGAAAACACCCATAAAGGAGGTATCATGACTGTATTTGTAGAGGATCATCCTCTTATAAAACATAAACTAGGACTAATGCGTCAAAAAGACATCAGCACAAAGGACTTCAGGGATCTATCCTCTGAAGTTGCACGACTTTTAACCTATGAAGCCACCAAAAACCTTGTCACGGAAAAAAAGGTGATCGTAGGATGGGCCGGGAAAGTTGAAGTCGAAAAAATTAAAGGGAAAAAAATTACCGTTGTTCCCATTTTAAGGGCCGGTCTTGGAATGATGGATGGTGTATTTGATTTGATACCATCTGCCAAGGTCAGTGTAGTGGGGTTTTACAGGAATGAAGAGACCTTAAAACCGGTACAGTATTATGTCAAAACAGCCAGCGCCATGAAAGAAAGAATCGCCTTGATCCTTGATCCCATGCTGGCAACCGGGGGAACACTTATCGCCACCATTGACCTTCTCAAAGAGGCGGGTTGCAAAATCATCAAAGGCCTTTTTCTGGTAGCTGCCCCCGAAGGCATTGCTAAAGTGGAGGAAAAGCATCCTGATGTGGATATTTATGTAGCCAGTGTTGATGAGTGTCTCAATGAAGTGGGCTATATACTGCCGGGTCTGGGTGATGCTGGTGATAAAATTTTCGGTACGAAATAAAAACAATTATTTAAAAAATATCGCCATTGTATGCGAACCATGTGGCTTCCATGAAATCATGGAAGCCACATGCGTTTTTATAAAATCAATTACGCCTTAAGAGGCTTCTTTCTGGTCTTTTCCGGGAAGCACCAGATTCAAGAGAACGCCCATGATTGCTCCCAGGCCGATCCCCTTGAGATCGGTGACACCAACATTCAGGACCATGCCACCCAGACCGGTGACCATAATGATGGCCACAATAATCATGTTGCGAGGCTCCATGAGATCTACCTGAGCCCTGACCAGTGTACTCAGACCAATAACTGTAATGGCCCCAAAGAGTAACAGCATGATGCCGCCCATGACCGGTACCGGAATAGTGCCAAGCAATCCACCAAGTTTGCCGACAAATGCCAGCAGAATGGCGGTAATGGCCGCCCATGTCATAATGGCCGGATTGAAGGCACGGGTGAGTGCCACTGCTCCGGAAACCTCGGAGTAAGTTGTGTTTGGCGGTCCACCAACCATACTGGCAAGCGAAGTGGCAATACCGTCACCCAGCAGGGTATTCTGAATACCAGGATCCTTGACATAATCCTTGCCGGTAATGGAACCGATGGCCAATACATCACCGAAATGTTCAATCGCAGGGGCAATAGCGATGGGTACCACAAAAAGAATTGCGTTAAAATCCCAGGTCGGTAAAGTGAAGTTGGGCATGGCCAGCCATGGGCGGTCAGCCAACCCCCCGAAGCCAATCAGCACGGTGTCCATCCAGGGAGCTGGAGCCAAACCCTGAATCTTACCTTCCACGGCCGTGGCCATGAAGGATGCATGCATGGAGGCAGTCAGACCTGTGATATCGAGCAGCAGAGCAGTTGCATAGCCCGCTGCAATACCGCATAAAATAGGAATAAGTTTGAACCATTTTTTCCCAAGCAACGAGACCAGCACTGTGGTGGCCAGTGACACTCCAGCGATGATCATGGACGGAGCCAGCGGTTCCAGCCAGATGGAACCATCGCCGGCACGGCCCATTGCCATATGCACGGCCACAGGGGCCAGAATTAAGCCAATAAGCATGATCACCGGGCCGGTGACAATGGGAGGCAGCAGCCGGTGCAGGAAGCCGGCCCCAAAAATGCGAACCAGCAGGCTAAGGACAATATAGAGCAGGCCCGCAGCCACCAGACCGCACATGATGCCCGGATAAGTGAATTGTCCCTGCTGAGCTGCGAATAACGGGGGTAAAAAAGCAAAGGAAGAAGCAAGAAAAACAGGTACCTTTCCCTTGGTGATGAGTTGAAAAATCAAGGTACCAACGCCAGCCGTAAACAGGGCTACGTTGGAATCTATGCCCGTCAGGATCGGTACCAGCACAAGGGCACCAAAGGCTACGAAAAGCATCTGCGCTCCGAGCAGGCTGTCTTTTAGCTGGAATTTATACTCGGTGGAATGGATGTCGCTCATTTTTCCTCTCCTTCTGTGTAAAAGTAACATTCCTCAACTGTTCTGAACCGATATTCTGTGCGTGGTGTTTCATCCGTCATTAACTTCCTCCCCTTTTTTATTTTCAAAATTCAACCATCTCTATATTATTGCTGCAACCAGAAAAAGGCCTTTGATATTTTTACGGCCGGTTCTTGTCATAGGATAGGAACTTACTTCTTGTCAAGAAAAGTATTAAATTATGCTGATTTCACATTGACAGAACAGCCCAGGACACCGCCACATACCTTAAGAACGGTTACATATGGATTAAAACCATGGGTTAAAAGATACCCCAGTACCACTTCAGAACTAAAGGGAAGAATGGTTGCTGCAAGAAATGAAGATAAAAACAGGCCCCAATAGCTGTAATCCGCTAGTATTTCCACTGTTTTTTATTCAAACAATTTAAACAATGCCTGGGTTCCATTATTTTCAAACCCCATGTCTGCCATTCTTTTATACAAAGACAAGGTAAGGTCAAGTCCCGGCGTTTTTAGCCCCAATCGAGTTGAAGAAGCAGCAGCAATGTTCATATCTTTTATAAAATGCTTGATATAAAACCCGGGTTCAACATTTTGGGCAATCATTCGAGGGCCAAGATTATTTAATGACCATGATTCTGCAGCACCCTTCCCGATGCTCTTAAGAACGGTTTCAGGATCAAGACCTGCTTTTTTGGCATAGGCAAGGGACTCACAGACGGCAACCAATCCGGCAGCAATGGCAATCTGGTTCGCCATTTTGGTATGCTGGCCAGATCCTGATTTTCCCTGGAGTACAATATTTTTACCCATGACTTCAAAAAGAGGAAACGCCTTATCAAAAGTCTTCCTATCCCCGCCAACCATAATGGAAAGACTGGCATTTTGAGCCCCCAGATCTCCACCCGACACCGGTGCATCAAGGGAGTCAATACCTTTTTCTTTTGCCTTTTCATAAATATTTTCCGCAAGATCCGGGCTGGATGTGGTCATATCAATAACAATGGTTCCTTTTGTCGCATGGTTTAAAATACCTTTGTCGCCCAGATACACATTTTCAACATCAGCCGGGAACCCAACAATGGTAATAATGACATTGCATTTTGTAGTCAACTCAACTACGGTATCTTCCCACACAGCTCCTTTTGAGGTGATTTTTTCAGCCTTACTCTTTGTACGGTTATAAACGTGCAATTCATATCCGGCATTCAAGATATGCCCGGCCATGCTTTGGCCCATTACTCCCAGTCCGACAAACCCAACTATTGTTTTCCCAGGTTCAATACTCATGAATCAAATCTCCATAAAAATTATTTTTATCCTATTAATGACAGTTTTTTCAGGCTTAATCAACTCTTGAATCCTTCATAATTATTTACTAATGAGGTAATGCTACCGGGCTAAACTTCACAGGATATCTAATTTTTTTACCAAAGTTATTTTTTTAAAGTTGCACTAAGGATAAGAATT
>QMMT01000112.1 GCA_003647385.1 Deltaproteobacteria bacterium | reverse complement strand
GCTGTATTGTGTACCATTTTTTTGGCAGTTATGTTCAAGTCATTATATTTGAGATACTTCTTGTGCTGGCTGCTCTTGGTATCATCAGCAGCTAAAACAAGATGAGTGTTTGATTTATGTAAAGCCGTATTTGTGCAAATCATTTTGCATATTGCGGCTTTACATGGTTTTTTACCTTTTTCTTTTTTTTTAAACCTAACAAATTTGGTGAAACAGTGGAGCAAAATATTTCTCAAAGAGCAGTGTTTATTTTCTTTATTGCCCTGTTCTGCATTTCAATTTTCCTTGCCGGCAAGCTGCTCGCTCCTTTTTTTGCCATTATTATTTTAGGGATTGTATCCACAGGTATTTTTAACCCGGTATTCAAGGTTTTATCAAAAAAACTCAGACCAAAAACTGCATCTATCCTTACCTGCATTCTAATATTTTTTGTTATATTTATCCCGGTTGTCTTTTTTTTCGGGGTACTTTCCAAAGAGGCGTTTAACCTTTATGTCATGGCCAAGGATGCTGTTTTTTCAAATCAATTAAAGAATCTGCTGGAAAGCACACAGGTTCTTGAGCGGTTCAATGAACTGCTGGTCAGCGCAGGCATTGAAATGGTAGTGACCTGGGATGAGTTGATCAGCCCTATTTCAGATCTTGGAAAGTTTGTAGGATTCTCATTGTTTGAACAGGCCAGATTTATCACATCCAATGCGTTTAATATTGTGATCTACTTTTGCCTGATGCTGATTGTTGTATTTTACATGTTTATTGATGGAGATAAGTTCATAAAATACATATATGATTTGTCTCCTCTGCCGGATGAACATGATGAAAAACTTTTTAAAAAATTTATGGATATGGCAGGTGCCGTGCTCATTGGAAATGGACTCGGCGGTTTGATTCAGGGGGTTGCAGGCGGGGCGCTGTTTCTGTTTTTAGGATGGAATTCTCCTTTTTTATGGGGGGTTATCATGGGGTTCTTAGCCTTCCTGCCCATTGTGGGGATCGGGATTGTCATGGTGCCGTCCGCAGTGATTCTCATGTTGAAATCCAGGCTTCTTGCCGGTGTTCTGGTCCTTGTTTTTTATGCCGTGCTTTCCTGGGGAATCGAATATGTTTTTAAACCAAAGGTGGTTGGAAACAGGGTAAGGATGCATCCGTTGATTGTATTCTTTGCAATTATCGGCGGGCTCAAAACCTATGGCCTTTTAGGCATTATTTACGGGCCGTTGATCGCAACGCTGTTTTTAACCCTTGCAGATATATATTTTTCAAGTTTTCAGTTTATGGTTGAACCGTCAAAGGTTTATAAAGAGAAATAATTGGAGTTTAAACGTTGATAATTAATAGAGACAACACCGTGACTAGTATTGAGAAGGAGATGAAACAATCCTATCTCGAGTATGCAATGAGCGTCATTATCGGAAGGGCACTGCCCGATGTCCGTGATGGTTTAAAACCGGTTCACAGGCGGTCACTGTATGCCATGCAGCAGGCACGAAATGACTGGAACAAGCCTTATAAAAAATCTGCCCGTATTGTCGGTGATGTCATGGGTAAATACCATCCCCATGGTGATTCAGCTATTTATGACACCATTGTCCGGATGGCCCAGGACTTTTCCTTACGATATACCCTGGTTGACGGGCAGGGCAACTTTGGATCTGTGGATGGCGATTCACCGGCTGCAATGCGGTATACAGAAATCAGGATGAAGAAGATTGCCCACCAGATGCTGGCCGATCTTGAAAAAGAAACCGTTGACTTTACTCCCAATTATGATGAAACTCTTGAAGAACCATCGGTTTTGCCGACCAAATTTCCTGCATTGCTGGTCAATGGTTCTTCCGGGATTGCCGTTGGAATGACCACCAATATCCCCCCTCATAATATCAAGGAAGTCATTGCCGGGTTAACGGCTCTGATAGATAACCCAGCCATGGACATCCAGGAATTGATGGAATATATTCCCGGGCCGGATTTTCCTACCTATGGTCATATTTATGGCACCAAAGGAGTCCATGAGGCCTATAACAACGGACGGGGGATTATCATCCTTCGCGCCAAGGTTGCAGTTGAGGAAAATAAAAAAACCGGCCAGGAAACCATTATTGTAACTGAGCTTCCCTACCAGGTCAACAAGGCAAAGGTGGTAGAAAAAATAGCGGAGCTCATGCGCGATAAGGTCATAACAGGTGCATCATTTGTCAGGGATGAATCTGATCGCGATGGAATGCGAATTGCCGTGGGGCTTAAAAGGGATCAGATTGCTGAAGTTGTTATTAATCAGCTCTATAAGCATACCAACATGCAGACAAGTTTTGGGATTATTTTACTTGCTGTTGTCAATAACAGACCCCAGCTTTTAACCTTAAAAGAAATTCTGAATCATTTTATTAAGCATCGTAAAACCGTCATTATCCGGAGAACCAGATTTGATTTAAGAAAGGCAGAAGAAAGAGCCCATATTTTAGAAGGATTAAAAATTGCTCTGGATCATTTAGATGAAGTCGTTGCTCTGATCCGTGCATCGCATTCTCCCGAAGAGGCCAAAAATGGTTTAAAGTCCAAATTTGATCTCACGGCTATCCAGGCCCAGGCAATACTTGATATGCGGCTGCAAAGGCTCACAGGGCTTGAAAGAGAAAAGATCATCAATGAATATGAGGCGCTTTTAAAGGACATTGCCTGGTATAATGAGATTCTTTCAAGCGATGAAGTGGTCAGAGGGCTTATCAAAGATGAACTGGTGCAGCTTGATGAAGACTTTGGTGATTTGCGACGCACGAGAATCGTCGAAAGTACAGCCGAGATCAGCATTGAAGATTTGATTACCCAGGAAGACATGGTTGTAACAGTGACCAGAAGCGGGTATATCAAGCGAAATCCTATTACCCTGTATTCAAATCAGCACAGGGGGGGGAAAGGTAAAACCGCCATGGGAACAAAGTCTGATGATTTTGTTGAACACCTTTTTGTCGCTTCCACCCATGCCACGTTTTTGTTTATTACCAATTTTGGGAAGGTTTACCAGTCAAAGGTTTATGAATTGCCCATGGCAGGACGCTCAAGCCTTGGAAAAGCCATTGTGAATCTGTTGAATTTTGATGAGGGTGAAAAGCTTGCCACGGTATTAACTGTCGATGAATTTGTGGAGAATAAGTATGTGGTCATGGCCACTAAAAAAGGACGGGTGAAAAAAACCGATCTCATGGCCTATTCAAGGCGAAGATCCGGAGGGCTTATCGGGGTCAAACTTGCCGAGGGTGATGAGTTGATTGCCGCCAGAATTACAGATGGAGATATGAATATTTTTCTGGGTTCTGAAGGCGGTAAGGTGATCCGCTTCCATGAAAATGATGTCCGTGCCACGGCAAGGGGTTCCATGGGTGTGAGAGGAATGAGAATTGATCCCACCACAAGAGTTGTGGGAATGGAAGTTCTGGAATCAGAAGCTACCCTTCTTACGGTAACTGAAAATGGATACGGGAAACGATCTTTTATTGAAGATTACAGGACTCAGACCCGTGGTGGAAAAGGTGTTTTTTCCATTAAAACATCAAACCGTAATGGTAAGATGGTCTCATTGCTTTTGGTGGATGACAATGATGAACTCATGATGGTGACAGATAAAGGAAAGTTGATTCGAACCTCCAATAAAAGCATAAATGTGATCTCCAGAAATACCCAGGGTGTTCGCTTAATTAATCTTTCACCTACAGAAAAATTAATCGGTATTGCAAGGCTTCCTGAAGAGGAAGACCCAGGGGAGAAAGGTCAGGGTCAGGCTCCGGGAGAAACAGACGCAGGAGAACTTCCTGATAATGAGGAGAGTGTTGACTGAAAAAAATACCACTGATTCATAAGGGAGAAGGCCACAGGAGACGACTTAAGGAACGATTTTTTAAAAACGGCCTTAAAGGATTTCATGACTATGAAGTCATTGAGCTGCTGCTTTCCCTGAATACTCCAAGAAAAGACTGCAAACAGAGTGCAAAGCAGCTCTTAAAACGGTTTAAAACCTTTCAGGCAGTTCTTGAAGCGGACAAAGGTTCCCTTTGTGAAATTAAAGGCGTGGGCCCTTCCAACAGCCTGGGGCTAAGATTGATTAAAGAGGTGGCTGACAGATATCTTGAAGCCAGGATTATATCAAAGGATGTGGTTCAAAACCCCAATGATCTGATGGAGTACTTGAACCAGACCATTGGACACAAAACAAAAGAAGTATTTGCAGCAATTTTTCTTGATGCCAAAAACAGAGTATTGACATCAAAGATCCTTTTTACCGGAACATTGACAACAAGTTCAGTCTATCCGCGGGAAGTCATTATCAGTGCATTGCAGCATAATGCTGCTGCCGTTATTTTTTCACACAATCATCCTTCCGGGGATGTTGAACCGTCTAAAAGTGATATCCTGATTACAAAAAAGCTGCTTTTTGCCTTAAAATATGTTGGCATTATACTGCATGAGCATATGATCATTGGAAATGAAGGGTTTTACAGCTTTGCAGCCCAAGGGTTAATCTCAATGTTTAATAAAGAATTTGAAGAAACAAATGAATAAAGAAAATGATCGCCCAGAGTGTTTTGGCATCCTTGAAAAAGTTTTTCCCATGACGGATAAAGGATTACGGCAGACCCCGGAGGATTGTTTTTACCACTGCCCTGTTAAAACAAAATGCCTGCAGCAGGCTATGGCCACAAAAGATGGGGTTAAAGTGGAAGAAGAAATTATCGAGAGGAGCAGCAAGGCAGGTGCCATGAATTTTTTTGAGCGGTGGTCCCGCAAAAAACAGGTGCACAGAAAGATAAAAAAATAATTATTTAGATATCAGTGCCTGACCGGAAAACTGGCGGTTTCCGGGCGGTACTATGGAGGTGGGAATGAAATCCGTAAGAGATATTGATGTGACATCAAAGAGGGTTTTTGTCAGGGTTGATTATAATGTGCCGGTTGATGAAAAATTAAATATTACAGATGATAATAGAATAAAGGCAACCCTGGACCAGATTGCCTACCTGCGGGAGCAAAATGCAAAAATTATTCTGGCCTCTCATATGGGAAGACCCGATGGTAAAAGGGATCCAAAATTCAGTCTTTCGCAGGTAGCTGAAAGATTGTCCCAGCTGATAGAGTTCCCGGTTTTGTTTGCAGACGACTGCATTGGTGAAAACGTCTCAAAAATGGCCAGTCAACTTGAGAACGGTCAGATTCTGATGTTGGAGAATTTAAGATTTCATGCCGAGGAAAAGAAGAATGATGATATGTTTTCAAAAAAACTGGCTGATCTTTGTGATGTATATGTGAACAATGCTTTTGCTGTTTCCCACCGGGATCAGGCATCTGTTACAGGTATCCCTAAGTTTGTACGGCAGTCTGCCGCAGGGTTTTTACTTGAAAAAGAGGTTCAATCGTATTACGATTCTATTGAAAATCCCAGAAAACCCTTGGTGGCAATAATCGGTGGCGTAAAGGTATCCGGCAAGCTTGCAGCACTGGAGAATATGCTTAAATTTGTTGATAAACTGATCATTGGCGGTGCCATGGCCAATACATTTTTAAAGAGCCAGGGGATTGATACCAAGGCTTCAATGATTGAAGAAGATCTTTTGCAGACAGCAAAAGGTATTATTAAAAAGGCAAAAGCAAAAGGGGTGGATTTTTTGCTGCCTGTAGATCTGATCTGTGCGGATAAATTTGATAAAAATGCCCGTGTGAAAGAGGTTCTAATTGATCAGGTTCCGGATCAATGGATGGCTTTAGATATTGGACCAAAAACGGCGCAAAAATATGCCAAAGCCATTGAGAATGCAAAAACCATTGTCTGGAATGGCCCCATGGGGGTTTTTGAAATGGAAAAATTCATGTCGGGAACAAAGATTGTGGCGGATGCCATTGCCGGTTCTTCTGCTTTTTCTATCGTTGGTGGAGGAGATACAGGACTTGCTGCAAAAAAATGCAGGGTTGCCGATAAGGTCAGCTATGTGTCAACCGGAGGTGGGGCTTTTTTACATCTAATGGAAGGTAAAAAGCTTCCGGGAGTGGTTGCTTTAGAGTAAGACCGGGTGTAATATTGAGATAAGAAGCAATATACAATTTTAGAATAGACTATAAAAGGAAAAATTAGTGATATTCTGTAAGCACAGAGATTGTTTGAGCCGGGAAGAAAGACTTAGAAGGTCTTACTATGAAGTGTTGCGTGATGAACTGGATCAATTTGTCTTAGGCTATTCTCTTGTGGGATCGTATAATAATTTTCTTCGATTACGAACACCTTATCCCTTTGTTGAATTAAGAGAGTTAAAACCCCGAGCAAGAATTCCTTCGGTTGAGTTTGATGCACAGAACTCATTTTTAATTATTTTTTCTGAAGATTTTATCCATAAAAAACATAAAAAATATATTCGATATTTTGATGCCAATAAAACAACAAAAAATAATTTATTACGGCATAAATATTTCCCAAATGTGGAAAATTTCAATCGGAATCTTAAATTTTTTGAAAACAGAGATTTTTTTTCTTTGTTAAGGTCATTGCTTCCCATTGATTATGCCTTATTGATTCAAAGGAATCAGCAAACCAAGGTAAAGTATGGTTTAACCCATTTCCATGTAAGAATAGACTGGCCTATTGCAGAGGCCTCTGAGGATCTTGCCAGAGATTTAAGGTATATTTCAAAAGACCTTTATGAAAAAGGGGATAAATATGCTGAAGATTTTCAAAAAAAATTATTTGAATACTATGGTGTTCCGGTTATGGCCGGGGGGAGAAGAACTGCAGCCATAGTAGCCGCCCAATACTTCAGACAGCTTCCTGGAATTACAACTGTTTATGT
>QMMT01000111.1 GCA_003647385.1 Deltaproteobacteria bacterium | reverse complement strand
TAAAACAGATTCCGGACTGTTCTGCAACTTGTGTGTGAATCTGCCAATGGAAAATCTTAGTAAAAAATAAAAATTATCAGGAAACTTAAACCAATAAGAATGGAAAACCCTGCTATTACCTTTTTCTTAAGCGTGCGACTCCCCAGACAGATCGCATAAACCATCTTGATCAAATTGTTGCTTGCCGTGGCAATAAGAGTTGCTTTTGCGATATTTGCTGCACTGATAGTAGCAATTCCCCCCTGGAAAAGGTTCAGAATATAGGGATCAATATCCGTCACACCGACAATAAAAGATAAAAGATTCATGCCGGACTTTCCATAGGCCTGAACCACCACCTGGGTAATGACACCGAAAAAAGCAAACAAAAATCCAAAAATAACAGCGGTTTTAATTTCAAGGGGATTTTTATGTTTTTGCAGACACTCTTTAGGCGACTCTGCCGTATTATGGCCCTGCTGCCAGAAATACCAGGCCAGCGGAACAGTTGTTATCACCAGCGCAAAAAAGCCGGGCAAAAGTTTCCAGGCAATTTTCATGTTAAACATGACTGCCAGGATGAACAACCGGACATACATCATCCCTGTGGCCGATACAATCCCGGCGGTAATCTGTTCTGCCCTGCCGCCTTCCTTGCTTTCACGGGCCAGGATAATGGTGGTTGCAGTGCTGCTGTACATGCCGCCGAGCAGGGCGGTTAAAAGGATTCCGGAATTTGGGAATATAAATTTCTTTATCAGGTAACTTAAATAAGAAATCCCGGATACCGCCACAATGGTCAACCACAATTGATATGGAGAAATATTAAAATTCTTTGAAACAGGATCATGGGGCAGCAGGGGAAGTACAATTCCTGCAAGGATGATAAATTTTGCCAGAGTTAAAAACTCATACCGGCCAAATTTTTGAGAAAAGTTAAACAGGTCTTCTTTAACCTCCGTGAGGATTAAAACACTCACGCCAATTAAAAGGGACATCCATAAAGGCTGCAGATAGATCAAAGGTGCCAGGCAATACGTAATTAATGCAATGACAATGGTCGTGATCCCAAGGTTTTTCCTGATCTTGATTTTATGGTAGTAGTATATAGCCAGAAACAAGGTGATGCAGAATCCACCGGCAAGAAATGCCAGCAGGTTCTCAGGGGAAATAATATAGAGGATAAATCCGAATATACCGATCAAGGTAAAGGTTCTATCCGTGCCGAACACTGAACCGAACTGGGCTTGATCCGCATCACCTGTATGGTGTTTGCGCTGTTCCAGGCCTATTAATAAAGACAACAGGGTGACGAACAGAAAACAGCTCAGGTCATGGGGTATTTTAGCGACCCAGTTCATTTTACCGGACTTTGGGCATCATCAACTCCCGAAAGAACCAGTTCTCCTTTCAGCAGCATCAGGTTGGCATAAGCTCCTGCTGCTTCGAGTTTTGCAACAGCTTGTTCACGGGGTCCGTCCATTTCAAGAATGGCTGCCTTGACCAGGGTATCCAGACGGGCCGCCGCTTTTTTAATAACACGATTTTCATTTGAATTTTCTATCCGGGATAATCGATTCTCAGCCCGGGCCAGGTTATCTTTGGCTTTTTGAACCTGATTAAGGGAAAGCAGCCGGTCGGCATCATATATCTGCTGCCTTACCTGTGTGATGGGCAGATAATAATACTCCAGCTTTAATAAAAGATTCATCGTATGATGGAGTATTTTGTCCGGCTGTTCTTTCTTGCTATTTTTGAGATCCTCTTCAATCGTCTGAACTCCTTTTATAATATCTTCAACAGAATACTCCAGATATTGGAAGCTTGTTTCTTCAAGGACGGGCTTCCAGGGATTTATCTTATCGTTCATCCACAAAGAATGGGTCAAAAACCCGATGAAAATTCCCAGACATAGCCATATCATGCATTTTTTCATTTTACCCTCTTTTAGACATCCCAAAATATTTTAACGGATAAATATTGTATCTGTTTTAATTATTTATTACCGTATTAAAGGTTTCGGAGAATGTCCACAAATTTTAATAAACGGATAGAAAAAAGATAAATTGGATTCAAAATGAGCGTTAAAGGAAACAATCACTGGTCAAAAATTTTTTTTACCTGTATTCTCTTTGCCGCATTGGGCATCATTTTTTTATTTTCCGGAACAGCTGTGAACAAATATTATCATATACTGACACCAACTCCCGGCCGGGTGATTGAATCCATTCCAGGGTTTTCACAAAAGGCCCTTGATCCCGGATCCATAAAAGTTTTGAACTGGAATATCTATAAAGGCAAAAGAGCCGGCTGGAAAGATGATTTTATCAGGCTGTCAGGGGGGATGGATATTATCCTGATACAGGAAGCCTGCATAGAGGACGACAACCTGGATATTTTTAATATCAGGGGGATGGGCCAGCACTTTGCCAAAAGCTTTTCTTACCATAAAGAATCTGTTTTCGGCACCGGGGTCATGACTTTATCAAAAGTTTGTCCCGTCCGGGTAGACTACCTTCGAACCTTCTCCAAAGAGCCAGTAATACATACCTCGAAAATTTCACTTATAACTGAATATCCATTTAAAAAAGACCTGGCCACCCTGATTGTGGTCAATATCCACGGCCTCAATTTTGTCAGGTCTGCTGCATTTGAATCACAAATGTCAGGCCTTGAAAAAAAAATCAAAGATCACCGGGGCCCGGTTATTTTTGCCGGCGATTTTAACACATGGAATAAAAAAAGAATTTTTATTTTATCCGGCATAACTGAGCGGCTGGGATTAAAGGAAGCAGTCTTTTTTCCGGATACCCGGACAAAACGGTTCAGATATTTTCTGGATCATGTATTTTATAAAGGGCTGAAAATAAAACAGGCAACGGTATTTAAAAATATCAGGTCCTCCGACCATAAGGCCATGGAAATTGAGTTTTCTCTTGCCAGTTCCTGAATAATCGCGCACAGTAAAAAAAATATGGAGTAAATATGTTTAAAAGAAGTGTTTCAGAAGATTATAAACAGACCCGGGTAAAAAACCGCCGGGTACATATGGCCAATGAACGTACTTTTCTATCCTGGATCAGGACCAGTATTGGGATTATGGCCTTTGGTTTTGTGATTGAAAAATTCAGCCTTCCCCTGGACCATGCAAAAATTGCAGTGGGAGATGGTTCATTAATCGGGCATCAATCCCTGACTTTCCTGGGAGTTTTCCTGGTTGCAATGGGGGCTTTTGCCGGGTTACTGGCCACATACCGGTTCCAGAAAACAGAAAGGCAGATCATGGAAGATACCTATCAGCCAAGCATTGTCAGTGACATTTTAATTGCTATTTTACTGGCTGCTATCGGGATTCTTTTATCTGTTTATTTAATCCATATAGTATCTGCTTTTTAATTAATTAAATATATATAAATATTGAAAACCTGAACGGAAAAATGTTAAGAATCACTATGAAGCCGAATTCACCCTTCTACTTAAATGTTGTTAAGATCCTGTGCAAATCACCTCTTTTTTCCGGCCTTGAAAAAAAAACGATTCAAAATATGCTGCTGTATTTTCATCGCGAGACATGGATGAAAAATTCCCCTGCCATGAACTCCAGGCAGACCCTTGAACGGTTTTACATTCTCATTTCCGGACGGATGAAAGTCTCGCAGATCCATCCCGATACCGGCCGTGAGTTGACGGTTTTTCTTTTAGGCCCCGGAGATGCTTTTGATGTCATCAGTTTTTTAGACCATAAGGAACACCACGTGGTTACAACTGCCATTGATGATCTTGAGGTCATTTCAGCCCCTTTGAAAAAGGCCCATGACTGGATTGAAACCCATCCTGAATTCAATGAAAACTTTCTGCCTTATCTTGGAAAACAGATCAGGGACCTTGAAGAACTGGCCTCTGATCTGACCCTTCATGACACGTTGACAAGGTTGACTAAACTTATTGTACGCCATGTCGATCATGATCATTCTCAGGAAGGCCTGAAATTAATTAATGACCTTCCCCATGAGGAACTGGCACATATGATAGGCTCAGTCAGGGTGGTTGTAAACAGGCATGTACAGACATTAAAAAAAGAGGGTATTCTTGAAACAAGCAGAAAGCATTTGAGGATTAAAGGATTACACCTTCTGTTAAACAAAATAGAGAATCAGTTTTTAATGAAATAAACATTTTTGTAACCTGGGTTGCAGAGCTATGGACTGTTTTATTTTATCTTGCAGCAACCATAAAAATAAAGAATATGACGATGCATCACGGATAGACCATAAGGAGAAACGCATTGGATGACAGGAAAAATGTTGAAAAACTTGGCCTTAAAGAACTCATTGCCATGGGTGTCGGCGGCATGGTGGGCGGTGGTATTTTTTCCGTCCTTGGTTTGTCTGTGGCGCTTTCCGGTCATGCCGCACCCATTGCGTTTGCCCTGGGAGGATTCATTGCCCTTTTAACCGGATTTTCCTATTCCAGACTGGGTCTTTTCTATCACTCTGCCGGCGGCAGCTTCACATATCTTGAGCATGCATTCCGGCACAAGAATATCTCCGGGATTGGCGGATGGCTTTTGCTTGCCGGATATATCGGCACCCTTGCACTCTATGCCTATACATTCGGTGTTTATGGTACAGCCATGTTCGGAGAGACCACCCATGGCCCGGCTATGCATCATCTGCTGGAGTCATTGGTTCTTCTATTATTTCTGGGAATCAATCTATATGGGGTAAAAGCAGCCGGAGAAACTGAAGACGTTATTGTGATAATCAAAGTACTGATCCTGTCTCTCTTTGCAGTTGCAGGCCTTTTCTATGTCAAGTCAGACTATCTTCTCCCCGTCTTTAACCTGGGGAAAACAGGTGTTTTGATGGGGGCCGCTCTCATCTTTGTTGCCTATGAAGGCTTTGAACTGATCCCGAATGCAGTCAATGAAATGGAAAATCCCGAACAGGACCTGGGAAAAGCAATCGTCATTTCAATTGGGATTACCATGGCTGTTTACATCCTTGTTTCCCTGGTTGCCGTAGGGAACCTGCTGCCATCGGAAATCAGCAAATATAAAGAATATGCCCTTGCCATTGCCGCAAAGCCCTTTTTAGGCAAATCCGGGTTTATGCTGATTGGACTGGGTGCACTGCTTTCAACGGCATCGGCCATCAATGCGACCCTTTTTGGTACCGCCCGTCTCAGCATGGTTATGGCCCAGGAATCTGCCCTCCCTGAAGTTTTTTCACACAAAGAACGTACAAAAGAAATTCCTTATATCAGCCTGATCTCCATTACCTTCCTGGCGCTTCTTTTTGTAAATACAACTGATTTAACAATTATATCGTCCTTTGCCAGCTCCACATTCCTGTTGATTTTTGCTGCCATCAATCTGTCCGCTGTCAGACTCAGAAAAAAAATTGGTATACGACTGGCTATCCCCCTGACAGGAATGATATCGGCACTGATATCCTGGGGGGTTCTGTGTTCCTATTTATATAAAACCAATTTAACGGCACTTGAATGGATTGGCGGTCTTTATCTGTGTGTTATCATATCCGAACTCTTATTCAGTGAAAGGCGGCTGTTTTTTAAACCTGTCAATGAGATAGATTCCTAACATATTCTTTACTTTAAAGGAGGCGCCAGGTCCATGTATTTCATCTCATTAAAAATTCGATATTTTTCTCTATTTATATCTGCCCTTTTTTTGTGTTTCGCTATAAATGCAGACAGTAAAAATCTGGGTGAAATTTTAGCACAGGTTGAACAACACACACCTGCTCTCAAGGCCGCCCGTGCCAGAACTGAAGTATGGAAGGCAGCAAAACAACAGGCAAAGAGCCGCTATTTTGGAGAAATTGATGCCTTGGTCCGAAATAACAATTATGACTCCGGTCGATTAATTAATCCTATCACTTACCCGGTTAACCTTCAGCCAAAACTTTTTGATGACAACCAGATTGGATACGGATTGAATGCCCGTCTCCCGTTGGATATCAATGGACGTATCACTGCCGGAGTGGATTCAGCCGGCAAGCAGCTGGACGCTGCCCGTGCCCAGGAAAATGATGTCGGGTTACAGCTTCTGCATGACACTGCCCACCTGTATCACAGCCTTGCAGGGGTTAAAGCATTGGAAAGTGCCCTGCAAAAACAGATGGATGCCCTCACAGGGCACATCAAAGTTGCCGCAGTTTCCATTGAGGCAGGCAGAACCGCCCGAGTGGAAAAATTACGGTTGATTGCAGATAAAGAAGCCGTAAAGGGAAAACTGGCAATGCTTATTGGACAAGAGCAGGAACTTCGGGCAAAAATAGCGGCACTGATGGGAACTAAATCGTTTTTTGACATCGTCATTCCAATTAATGATCCGCCTGAAAAAACGGATGAAAGAGTTAACGGTACAATGAATCGTCCCGATATCCAGACTGTTAAATCCCGGATAGAGGCGGCAGATGCAGACCTAAGAGGGGCTGTAGCAAGTCGTTTTCCAGAGCTTAATATAGATGGTTCCTGGATTAAAAATCAGGGATTTAATGGCGAGGGGGACAATACATGGACCCTGTCTGTACAACTCTTGCTGCCTTTATGGGATGGAAGCGGCCGCAGGTCAGCTGTAGCCCAGGCCCAGGCTGCCAGGAATATTAACCGGCACCAGCTTGCAGCCCTTCAGAATCAGGCCCGGGCTGAGCTTGTTGCCGCAAAAGCAGACTGGCATGCGGCCGAAATAAGTTATAGGGCGACAATAGCCTCAGTGAATGCTGCCAGAGAAACAGCCAGGATACAAACAGACCGTTTTGCAGAAGGACGACTTTCCGCTGCAGATCTGGTTGATGCGGAAGCTGCGCTCTCCGGGGCACGATCCAGTCGTGCCCTGGCATTAACACACTGGTGGCAGGCGGAAGATCGTCTCAGGCATGCAATCGGGCTGGAACCATATGCATACC
>QMMT01000110.1 GCA_003647385.1 Deltaproteobacteria bacterium | reverse complement strand
TTTTTCAGCACAACTTTAAAATTTTTGTTTAAAATATCACGGCTGTTAATATCCAGCATGGATTCGGCAGCCTTGTTAATGGTTTTAATGGTTCCTCTATTATCAATAGAGATCACACCTGCAGAAATATTTTTTAATACAATTTCTATGTATTGGCGGCTTTCTTCAAGTTCGGCATTTTGTCGTTTCAACATTTCTCCGGAAAGTGCAATCTGTTCTCGGCCGGTGGCAAGTTGTTTGGTCATTAAATTAAAGGATTTTATGAGGGTTCCGATTTCGTCATCTGTTTCAAAATCAATTTGATAATTTAAATCTCCATCTGTGACCCGTTTAGTTCCTTCGGCAAATTTCATAATGGGGATCGTAATAGATTTTGCCAGTTGAAACCCAAACCAGATCGCACAGAAAACAACCAGCAGGGCAACAATTGAAAGTGCAATATAATAGGATATCTGGGCTGGCTTTTTAGCAAGCTTGAGCTGATGATATTCTTTCACGCCTTTTAAAATAGCCTGTAAACTCTGTGACAACTCCGGGGATACCAGGGTAGTAATAACAACGAATGCCCGAGCTTTTTTAGGGTCTATTCCAAAAGGTATGGCTGCAATGGTTCTTAATAATTCTCCTTCTCCTTCTCCTTCTTTGATATTCTGTGAAATCGTATGGCTGAATTCTCCAACCGGGATATCCGTTAAGTCATCACTGGTCAGAAGGCCGAAATGAAGACTTTCAAGCTCATTGGCCAAAGACAGACTGACACGCTTGGCATCAGGCGTGTAAATTTCAACAGCATGCCGGTTAAAGGCGCGTTGTATGACTTGGGAATATCGGGTCAGTTTTTTTTCGTTTTTTTTGTCCAAAAGCTTTCGGGAGTCTATTTGAAACGCAGCCCTTTTGGCAAAAAATTCATTTTTTTCTTCAATATATTCATAGAGCTTTTGGCCAACAACTAATGAGCTGTCAAGGGTCTGTTCAACCGGTGTATTAAACCAGAAGGCAATACTTGTGGAAATAAACTGAATGGAAAAAAAGAAAAGAACCGTGGTCGGTAAAAGAGCAAGGACAATAAATGCAGCAATCAAGCGGGTTTTGAGTTTAGATCCTAAAATATTATTCTTTTTTTCGTAGTAGAGCTTTGCAAGATTTCTAAAGACCAGTAAAATCAGCGCCAGCAACAACAATAAATTCGTGTTGATCAGGATAAACATTAATACAGTACTGGATAAGGAAAAATCACTGCCAAAATCGGTGATCCGGGTTTCAGCAAATGTCAGAATTCCAACTGTAATCAGGATAACGAGGACCAAGAGCCCTTCTTTTTTTTTTCTGGACTGTTCTTGTTTTGAGTGCTTTGATTCAGCCATATTTTTAATTATCAGGCAAGATTAAAACATGATGAACGCTAATAGGTAAAATTGATTAAATACCAGTTTGTTTCAAAATCCCAAAAAGAGACAAAAAAGAAAACAGTGTGGAGTGATAAGGGCAAGGTGACTTTTTCAAGTTTCGCCTTGATTCTGAGCTGGTATTTATCTCCTTTAACTAGTTGATTCAATGGTATAATCGTTAAATTATCAATTTCAGTCATCAAGGACTTTGCCTCTTCAATAGACTGTGTGACAATTGCTTTTTGATTTTTCCAGGGCCGTGAAACAGAAAATTCTTTTTTTAAAGAATTATACTTTAGTGTGGATTGAACCTCGATATCAGATATTTTCTTGTCAAACCAGGAGCCGTCTGTTTTATACAGGGTAATAAAAAAAGAAAAGGTGCTGGGTAACCCATTCATGACAGCCTGGTTGATTTTCTGGGTAAACGCCTGTTTTACATCAAAATAGGTTAAGAGATCATCTCTGGTATTAGCCAGTTTGATGTTTTCTATTACAGGGGTTTGTTCCGCCAATGCGATAGAGGGCAGCAAAGATAAGGAAAAGAGTACAACACTCACTGATATTAACAGTGTGACAGCTGTTCTATGTAAGGAAGATTTCATCATTGCTTAAATTTAATTCTTTAATTTTTTGCCGGTCCTGTTTCCCAGGCGTCTTTGTTTTCTAAAAATGTTTTAATGAATAAATGATTCAGGGTATGTCCTGATTTGTGGGTAACGATATGCCCCTGGATTGGCATGCCAAGCAGGGAAAAATCGCCAAGACTGTCTAAGAGTTTATGCCTGACAAATTCATCAGGGTATCTTAGCCCTTCTTCATTTAAAATCTTATCTTTATCAATAATGATGGCATTGTCAAGGCTTCCGCCTTTGCCTAGACTGAATTTCTTTAAAAGTTCCAGATCCTGGATAAACCCAAATGTTCTGGCCTGGCTGATATCTTTTTCAAAATTATTTTTGGCCCGGTCAAAGGTAAATTCCTGTTCTCCGATCAAAGGGTGTTCAAAATCAATCCGGCAGGTGATTTTAAAACAGGGTTCAGGATATACAACTACTGATTTATCATTATCGACTACTTTAATCTTATTTTTAACGATAAAAAAATGTTTTGGAGCCGTCTGCTCTATAACCCCTGTTTTGCCGATGAGTTGCGTAAACGTTTTTGCACTGCCATCCATAATGGGGATTTCATAATCATCGACTTCCACCAGGGCATTATCGATGCCTAAACCTGCAAAGCTGGCCATTAAATGTTCAATCGTTGACACAATGGCCCCATTGGTCCCGAGTACTGTTGCAAGGCTTGTATCAACGACCCGCTTAAAAAGTGCGAGGATGTCCTGAGTGCCCGGCAGATCAAGTCGTCTGAATTTTATGCCATGGTTTTCCGGTGCCGGTTTTATTGTTAAATGTGTCAGTTTGCCTGAGTGAACTCCTGTACCTGAAACAGACACACTCTGAGAAAGTGTTCTTTGTAAAAAATATTTGCTCATAAACTATTTTGGTTCATTTTTATTGCCAATTTAATATTTGGTAAAAATTTGATTTGCTATATATATCTGATTTTAATACACAAGGCAAAGTAAATGAGATTTTTTTTTGGTTCATTCTTGTTTTTTGAGGAAAAAAGGAAAATACAATAGTGTGAAAAAAGGTATCATCACTATTAAATAGTTTGAAAAGGAGAGATGATTGCTTGCAAAAGTAAACTCATGTTCAGTAACAGGGATTGATGGATTCATTGTTGAGGTTGAAGTTGATATTTCCTATGGACTCCCGGTTTTTAATATTGTCGGGTTGCCCGAGGTTTCTGTTAGAGAAAGCAAAGACCGGGTAAAAACAGCTATAAAAAATTCAGGGTACACATTCCCCATGGAAAGAATAGTGGTCAACCTGGCACCTGCTGATATTAAAAAGGAAGGAACAGGATTTGATCTGCCGGTTGCTCTTGGTATTCTGGTTGCATCTGAGGTGATTCCCCCTGACAAGGTCAACGGTTATCTTATCGCAGGTGAACTTTCCCTTGATGGCAAAATAAAACCGGTGAAGGCTGTTCTCTCGTTTGCATTGGCCGCAAGGCAAAAAGGGTATAAAGGTATCATTATACCGGTGGAAAATGCTGCCGAAGCAGCCATGGTGGATGGTATTGAAGTGTTGCCGGTGAAATGTCTTTCGCAAATTGTTGATTTTTTCTCAGGATTTGTAGATATTGAAAAATATTGTATAGATCCGAACTGGCGCACCCATGTCAATGAAAAAGGCAATGGAATAGATTTTTCTGAAGTAAAAGGCCAGTACCATGCTAAAAGGGCCTTGGAGATTGCAGCAGCAGGCTCTCACAGCGTTCTTATGACAGGGCCTCCAGGGTCCGGGAAAAGCATGCTGGCAAAAAGGCTTCCGACTATTTTGCCAGAACTCACGTTTGAAGAAGCCATTGAGGTCACAAGAATTTATTCTGTTTTGGGTTTGATTGAGGATAACAGGCTCTATATTTCAGCAAAGCCATTTCGATCTCCCCATCATACGATTTCCGATGCAGGTCTTGTGGGAGGTGGATCAAAGCCTGCTCCCGGAGAAATCAGCCTGGCTCACAATGGCGTTCTTTTTCTTGATGAACTGCCTGAATTTAAAAAAAATGTATTGGAGGTTTTAAGACAGCCCCTTGAAGACGGGAAGGTTAGTATTGCAAGGGCGGGTGCAAAAGCCACGTATCCGGCTCAATTCATGCTGGTGGCCGCCATGAACCCCTGCCCCTGCGGATATTTGTCTGATCCCATGGGCAAATGTACCTGTACACATCCCCAGATTCAAAAATACAGATCAAAAATCTCTGGGCCGCTTCTGGACAGAATTGATATTCAAATTGAAGTGCCAAAAGTTGAATATAAGGACCTTGCCGCCAAAACAAAAGGGGAAGGGTCTGTTCAAATAAGAAAAAGGGTCAATCATGCCAGAAAAAAACAGGAAAAAAGACTTGCCCAATTAGCTGTATCAAGTAATGCCAGGATGCACAGTCGTCACTTAGGCGCTTTTTGCCATCTGGACGGTGAATGTGAAAAACTTCTTAAACAGGCGGTTGATGTTCTTGGGTTTTCTGCCAGGGCATGTCATTCGGTCATTCGGGTGGGAAGAACCATCGCAGATCTTGACAATGCTTCCAAAATCGAGCGTTACCATCTTGCAGAAGCCATCCAGTACAGGAGCTTTGACAGAGGCTTTCCACAATAGATGATAACGGATGTTTATTACAAGGTTAAACAATTAAGACTATAAAATTATGATTAAAAAAGATATTTTTAATAAGGATGTGAAAGAGCAGTTTAAAGCCTCAGCAAAAGACAGGCTTTATCGGTTTATCATGGCTGACCGTACAATTAAGGGTGCTGTTGTTCATTCCACCCGAATGGTGAATGAGATGAGGGCAAATCATGAATTAGGACCTTTGGAAACCCTGGTACTGGGTCAGGGGTATATTGCAGCAAGCCTTCTTTGTTCCGGGTTAAAAGATAAAAATGATAGGGTCAGTATGAGTATCCAGTGCTCCGGGCCCATAAAAGGACTTGATGTTGAATCAAACATGTTTGGGGAAGTCAGAGGATACCTTAAAGTCCCTAAGATAGAAGTAAAGCATCCTGAAAAAATAAAATATTTATCAACACTTTATGGCGCCGGTTTTCTTACGATAAGAAAATATCTGGATAATGCACCCACTCCCTATTCCGGCCAGGTGGCCCTGGAACACGGATCCATTGCAGAGGACCTGGCCAATTATTTTTTAATATCCGAGCAGATCCCGACGGGGTTTACATTAAGTGTTTTTTTTGATGACAAAGAAGACGTTAAGGGGGCAGGAGGGATTTTTCTCCAGGCACTGCCGGGTGCAGATCCATCCAAGGTTAATGAAGCTGAAAAAATGATTCAGAATATTGATTCTCTGGGTGAATTGTTTGCCAAAGGATACACACCCGAAGAGATTATCCATAAGGAATTTTTAAAACTTGAACCGCAGTTTTTAAATAATAGTCGGATAGAGTTTTTTTGCAGATGTTCAAAAAATAAAATGAAAGGGTATTTGAAAACGCTGCCCAAAGAAGAAAAGAAGGATATGATGCAAAATGGTCCGTTCCCCATAGAGGTGCGCTGTCATCATTGCAATTCCGTATATCATTTTAGTGAAAATGACTTACAGGTGCTTTGAAAATAAATCAATAGGATAGGCTTGCTATCATCGCCTACACCCTATCAATTAATGATATAGGAGATTTTTACGGGGAACTTAAAAAAGAAAATATGAATTTAATTCAGACTTTCCCTTGCAAAAACCGGAAGATATATTATAAATACCGATAGCGTTGGACAGCCATAAGACGGCTATAATAAAGCTAAGTGTGTTATATGGGATTTGGTTCAAAACTATAAGGTCGCAATTTAACAATAACCAGAGATTATAGAAAAAAGGTGATAATAATGTGTAATCATTGCAGTGATCATACTCATGCCCATAATCATCCTGAGATCGTTCAGCTTATGCCGGTGCAAAAAGATCTGTATGCTGTTTACGATAAAACAAAGGATTTTTCTGTTAAAACAGGAAAAGGCAATATCAGCCTTGTTCCCATACTTTTTATGGGACTGATCAGGCATGGCGACAAAACAATGGTGGAGGGTTTTTTTGCTTCCGGTTCCATTAACTCATGTGAAGATATTGACGGATTTAAAGGATATGCCGCATCCCTTGAAGATGCAGAAAAATTATATTCATAATGATTGTAACAAGCGCTTAAATTAAGGAGAACAGATGCATAAATTATTAAATGACAGCCCGGGTGAGAAAATTATGCTCCTGGGAAATGAAGCCATAGCAAGAGGTGCTATTGAGGCAGGTGTGGCATTTGCGACCACCTATCCCGGCACCCCTTCTTCTGAAATATCGCTGAATCTTTTCCAGATGTCCCAGGAGTCGGATTTTTATTTTGAATACAGCACCAATGAAAAAGTGGCACTTGAAGTTGCAGCAGCTGCCGCAAATTCAGGGCTTCGTACATTCTGCATGATGAAACATGTCGGGTTGAATGTCGCAGCAGATCCTTTGATGACTCTGGCTTATGTAGGAGTGACCGGTGGAATGGTCATCCTGACGGCTGATGATCCAGCCATGTTTTCAAGCCAGAATGAGCAGGACAACCGGTATTATGCCAAATTTGGCAATCTGCCCATGCTTGAACCCTCATCCGTTCCTGAAGCCAAAGAGATGATTAAATATGCATTTGATCTTTCAGAGGAGTTAAGTCAGCCCGTTCTTTTAAGAACCACTACAAGGATCAATCATTCCAATGCGTTTGTGACCTTTGGTGATATGAAACCTATGGAAACCAAAGGAAAATTTATCCGGGAACCCTCAAGGTGTGTGACAGTCCCTGCTGTTGCAAGACAGCTTCATGCCAAACTGCTTGGAAAAATGGATAAGGCAAAAGGACTTTCGGAAAATTCTGAGTTTAATCCGGTCAAAGGATTGGGAAAGTTTGGCATTATCGCTAATGGTGTCAGTTTTTATT
>QMMT01000109.1 GCA_003647385.1 Deltaproteobacteria bacterium | reverse complement strand
TTTTAAATACCGGTTGCCCCTGCCGGGCCATAATGGTTGACCCACACCCGTCTAAATCTATGCCGACAGCTTTGCAGCCTATATTTTCAGCCTTTTCAATTAAAATTTTCAACACATCCTGTGACCGTGGCTTAAATATGGGGATGCCATACCCGTCACAGGCTTTCATGGCATTCAGTGACGGATTATTTTCAGATGTATAAAACCAGGTATCTCCCCGAAGACCAATGGTGCCCGCTTCTTTTGATCCTCTCAACACAGATGTGCAGAACATGGTTTCATCCAGAGCATCATTATAATTTTGCGCTCCTGCCGTAGATGAGGGCAGCACAGGAAAATCAAGCCCGATACCAAGGAAAGAACAGGAAGTATCCGGTTCAAAATGATCTCCCAATACCGACATATTTAACTGGATATTTTCAAGCGCCTCAAAATTGGATCTAAAGGACCGTCCCTGACCGACACCGCCAAGCCCGATGGGTTTCCCATATGCTTCGCGCTGGCATATTTTATCAAAATTTCCGTCACATGACGGATATGCCGCACAGATCCCTTTGAGTTTTTTCCTGGCCAGATCCCTGACCTGATCAAGGGATTGGGGAACTTCTTTTATATTCATGATCATTCTATTGTCTGCATGGCAGACATCACATGTATCAGGCTGGTCTTTGCTGTCAAACTTTTCATGGCAGACAGAACAATACCATTGATTCATTAACTTTCTCCTTTTTTGATCTAACGACCTGCCAGGACTATCATTCACTTTAATGCTTGGCAGAGTCGTATTCGAGAGTATTTTTTAATAACCGTTAACATAGCAAAAATCAGACCAACCCAATTTAAAAACCTTGAAAAAATCATTTTTCCAAAATTTTACTTTAATATTGCAAACCTGGTATAAATTGTGCAAACTTATTATTTTAAATTAATAGTTATCTTAAATTTTATGGTTTCAAAGGAGATGAATATGGCCACGGGCAAGGCAGTACTTTATGCATTGAGCACATGCAGTCATTGTAAATCCACTAAAAATCTTTTATCTGAATGCAATGTTGAATATGACTATATTGAAGTCGATGATCTGGAAGGAGAAGAGAGAAAAGCCATTTTAGCGGATATTCGAGAAATGAATCCCCGCTGTTCTTTTCCCACCGTTAAAATCAACGAGACTGTTATTGTCGGATACAAGGAAAAACAGATCAAGGAGGCGTTAGGAATCAAAAATGAAGATTGAACAACTCTATGACGCATTAAAAAAATCCCAGGAAGAAAAAGGAATTTTCTTTAACAAAGACAAAGATCTGGTGTTTGAACTTTTAGACGCCCTTCTTTTAAACAAAGAACGGTATGGGTATATGGCATGCCCCTGCAGGCTTGCGTGCGGTGATAGGGAAAAAGACAAGGACATCATATGCCCCTGTGAATACCGGGCATCTGACCTGGAAGAATTCGGCGCATGCTTTTGCGGCCTTTATGTATCCAAAGCGCTTCATAACAATGAAATCGAGTCCCAGTATATCCCGGAAAGAAGACCCCCTGAAAAAATGTTCTAATTTTTAAGGAGAAACGTATGGATGAATGTAATTTACCGGTTATGAATACCGGCCTCCGTGGTGTTGATGTAGCCAGTTCAAAGATTTGTGATGTCCAGGGAAAGAAAGGAAAACTGATCTATCGAGGATTCTTGATTGAAGATCTGGCCCAAAATGCAAGCTTTGAAGAGGTTTGTTTTCTTTTATTATATGAAAGACTTCCCCAAAAAAAAGAATTGGAAGAATTTAATCAAAGCCTGAAACAAAAAAGAAAGGTGCCTGACAACATCTTTTCTTTTCTTAAAATGCTTCCTTTAGACATGAACCCCATGGATGTTCTGCAGATCACCACCCCGTTGCTGATCCAGAATGATCAGACTGTCGGAGAACCCGGCATTGAAAATGTACTCTTCAGTGCTGAAAACCTTATAGCAGGAATCGCAACCATTACAGCAGCATGGGATCGAATCAGGAACAAAAAAGAAGTGGTTCTTCCGGATAATGAGTTAAATCATGCAGCCAATTTTCTTTTTATGCTCAATGGTGAAAGACCTGATGATGAAACAGCTCAATTTTTTGATACAGGTCTTGTGCTTCATGCAGAACATTCCTTTAATGCTTCTACATTTACGGCAAGGCAGGTGGCATCGACCCGGGCCCATATCTATGCGGCCATATCCGCAGCCATAGGCTCTCTTTCCGGTGCCCTTCATGGCGGTGCAAATGTCAAGGTCATGAAAATGTTAAAAGAAATCGGCTCTGTTGAAAAGATCGATGCCTATATTGATAATATCTTAAACTCCGGTGGGCTTATCATGGGGCTTGGTCATGCCGTCTACCAGACAGATGATCCCAGGGCCATCATCCTTGCTCCCATGTGCAAAAGAATGGGGAAGATTGCAAAACAACCTTTGTGGTATGAACTTACAAGGGAACTTGAGAAAAAGGGGAAGGCCGCGTTTAAAGCAAAAAAGCAGAGAGACATCTTTAGTAATGTAGATTTTTACAGTGCGTCCCTTTTCTATTCCATGGGAATTACCACTGACCTTTTCTCACCTTTATTTGCTATTTCAAGGGTGAGCGGCTGGGCTGCCCATGTGATTGAAGAACAATTTGCCATGGCAGCTGAAAAGCCCTCCCTTTACAGACCGGGAGCAGAATATGTCGGAGACTATTGCGGACCGGATGAGTGTGTGTATACAGATATGAATGATCGCTAAAAAAAGGATTGCAGGAATGAAAGTATGGCAATGCAGTGTTTGCAAATATATTCACAAAGGAGATAAACCACCTGAAAAATGCCCGATTTGTGGTGTGGGAGCTAAAAAATTTGTAGAAATTGATGAGGCTTCCATACCGGAAAAAATGCCTAAAAGAAAAGGGGCTGTAACAAAACTAAAAACTAAAATCCCAACGCCTGCTATTAAAGAAACAGGGCTCGAAAAAATCAAATCTTTACTGGTGAAGCACCATGCCCACCCGGTTTCTGTGCATACACCCAACGGGATATTGCCTGCAGCTGTCATTTTCTTTCTTGCAGCCTGGATGTTCGATTATGACCTTCTGGCCAAGGTCGCTTTTATTAACATGATTTTTGTCATCATTGCCCTTCCTTTTGTAATTTTTACAGGAACTCTTGAATGGAAGAAAAAATATAACGGTGCCCTGACAATACTTTTTAAATTAAAAATTCTGACAGCTTCTTTGACTGCTGTTTTGTGTGTGACAAGTATCGCCTGGTATCTGGTAGATCCTAAAATTTTATTATCCCCCAACGCCTGGATATTTATTCTAATAAACGTCCTTATGCTGGTTTGCGCTGGTATTGCAGGGCATATTGGGGGAAAACTGGTCTTTAAAGATTAGGTTCAGATTTCCAGGATAAGACCCACCGGACAATGATCTGATCCAAACACATCATTATCGATAAAGGCTTGTTTGACAATGCCTTTATCGATAAGGTCCTTTGTCACAAAAAAATAATCAATGCGCCAACCAGCGTTATTCTTTCTCGCATTAAACCGATATGACCACCATGAATACTTGATTTCTTCCGGATAAAAATGTCTGAAAGTATCCATATATCCCATGCCAACCATCCGGTCCAGAACATCCCTTTCAATTCTTAAAAAACCAGACCGTTTGGAATTGGGCTTCGGATTTTTTAAATCAATCTCATTGTGGGCCGTGTTAAAATCCCCGGTAATAACCAGGCTTTTCCCCTGATCCTTAAGTGTATTGGCAACCGTTAAAAACCAGTTATAAAAATCAAGTTTGTACTGGAGCCGCTCATCACTCATCTGGCCGTTGGGGAAATAAATATTAAATAAGATAAAATCCTTATAATCCAATTGAATAACCCGGCCTTCATTATCAAATTCAGGTTTTAAAAAGGAGGTGGTCACTTTTTGGGGACTTAGTTTTGAATAGGCCGCAACCCCGCTGTATCCTTTTTTTATAGTGGAATAAGACCAGAACGATTCATAGGTGCCAAAACGGATCATTTCATCGGTTCGCTGGTCTTCCTGAAGTTTTGTTTCCTGGAGCAGGAGAATATCAGGGTCAAGGGCATGAACGATCTTTATAAAATCTTTTTTTACCACCGCCCGCAATCCATTCACATTCCAGGATATTATTTTTACTTTTTTTTTGTCAGGCATACATCTTCCCTTTGTGTTTTTACTGTCTTTTTTTGTCTCATGATACAGATGTGTATCGGCACATAGCCGCTTCAATCAAGATGGCTGCAACATAATTCTTGCATCAACGATAACACACTGGTCTTTTGTACACATCACAGGATTTAAATCTATGGATTCTATATCATTTTCATGTTCCATGACAAATTGGGAAAAATTAACCAATAAATGCGTCAGGGCTTCCATATTTACACCGGTCTTTCCCCGATATCCTGAAATAATCTCTTTTGCTTTGAGTGAATTCACCATGGACAAGACATCGTCCGGACTAAGCGGCGCCATTCTGACAGCGGTATCATTATAAATCTCAACAGAGGTACCGCCGATGCCAAAGACAATAACAGGGCCGAACTGAAAATCATTTTTTGCCCCGATGATAATTTCAATGCCCTGAACCATTTCTTCAACAAGAATATTTTCGCACCCAACAAGTTTTTGCAGTCTTTCCATTTCATTTTTCAGATGATCACTTGAAAAAATCCCTGTAACAACAGCCTGATGTTCTGTCTTGTGAAGAATCTTTTTGGAAACAGCCTTTGCCACAACCGGGCCTTTAGAATGTGTTAAGAACTGATCTGCTTCTTTAAAAGAGCTGGTCAAAATAGAATCCGGGATATCAAACCCTCGTGATTTCATTAATGCCTTTGCATCGGGTTCCAATATCCATCCCAATGATTTGCTTTTCTCTATGATTTTTTTTACAGTTTTATCTAACATGGTCTACACCTCATCAAAGCTTTGGCCATGAGCACTGCCCCTTCCACTGAGGATGCCACCGGAATATTATTCAGCTCAAATCCTTCAATGATAATTCTATATTTATCTTCATTGGGCACATATGCGATCATTGGTTTGCCTTCGTTTCTTGCCACCAGGCTGAGTTTGGCCCCGATATCGGTGGAAATACCCGGCGAATAGGGAATCAACAGGGCCATGATGCAGTCAATATTATTGTCTCTTGATAAATGTCTTGCAGACGTCACAATATCGCAGTCAGTTGAACTTCCGGTGAGATCCAGAGGATTTTCAAGCGAAACGATATTCCTGATTTCAGGCGATAACTTTTCCTTAATAATACCTATTGTTGCGGGTTCTATTCCGGGGATTGATACGCCATGCCTCTCACAGGCATCGGCAGCAATAACACCATGGCCACCACTCAAGGTGATAATACCGATATTGCCGTTTATGCCTTTGGGATAGCAGCTTAATGCCTCGCAAAAAGATGTCAGTTCATATTCGTTGTCTGCCTCGGCCACACAATATTGTTTCATGACTTCGGAAAAGACCCTGTAGTCCCCTGCCAGAGCAGCTGTATGGCTGGAAACCGCCTCAATACCCTTTTTGCTCTTTCCAGCCTTTAAAATTATCACGGGTTTGGAACATTGTTCAGCTTTTTTAATAAATTGACGTCCTTCCCCTTTTTCAAACCCCTCAACATAAAAGGCGATTACCTTTGTCGCAAGGTCCTGATCCAACCAGTCCAGCATATCTGTTTCTCTGATGAATGCCTTGTTTCCAATGCTGACCGCAAGAGATATGCCAATACCCTGACCGGCAAATTTAACCATCTGATCCACGAGGACGCCCCCACTCTGGCTTACAAAACCGACATTACCCTTATCAGGATGAATGATTCGTTCTCCAGGCAAAAAAAATGTATCTACATAATCCGGGGCATAAATCCCAAGACAATTGGGTCCGACAAAAGGAAAAGAGGCTTCTTTGGCAATATCCACCACCCGTTGCTGCAACCTTAAATTTCCTGATTCTGCAAATCCGCCGGATATGATTACGGCACCGCCAACGCCCTTTTGTATACATTGCTCTACTACCCCGGGAACAAACTCAGAACGAACGGCTATGACTGCCATGTCAATCTTTTCCTGAATGTCTTCGACAGTTTGATAGAGTGTTTCCCGGCTGAAAATCCCCCCTTTTGGATTTACGGGGAATGTTTTAACCGGATACCGCAAATGATTTTTATTGTAGATCACATTAGCCGGATGATTGTCCTGTGAGGTAGACACTCCGATAACAGCCATAGTCGATGGTCTGAAAAGATATTTTAAGTTCACTTTTCTTTCCTTTACCCGTCATGCTTAATTTACTGCTAAAAAAAGGGTTGATACACTCGCCATCAACCCTTTTTACTACCGATTATTAATTGAGTGAGTGATTAATTATCCTGGTCCGCCAGATAATCATCATACATTGATTCCAGGGCAAGTTTATGTTTTGATTCTTCCTGGACAAGAATCATGAACACTTTTTTTGCATCTTCATGATCTGTCTTACCTGCAAGGGAAGTATAAAGCTTGACTGCATTCTCTTCTCTTTTCATGGCAATTTTGAGAATTTCAGGCATGGGCATCCCTTGCTCATACTCTGTTTCCACCATATAATCACTGATCTTAAGATCGGTAATTTTATCAAACTTATAGGAATCAATTTTCTCTTTATTGCCTGACATATCTGAAAGAAGTACAACATGTTTTTCTTCTTCTTTTGCAAAACTCTCAAAAATTTCTTTAAGTGAAGTCCTGGTTGCTTCTTTGGCTAAGGATGAATAAAATTCAACTGCATCTTTTTCATTGCCAATGGCAAATTCTAGTATTTCATCGATTGATCCAAATTCCATGTTACCTCTCCTTTATGGGTTAGCATTTTAAATTAAACTGTCAATCAAACTATTAATCTGCAAATTATATACCACATATATCTGATAAAC
>QMMT01000108.1 GCA_003647385.1 Deltaproteobacteria bacterium | reverse complement strand
GTTTTATTTATTTTTTTTAAGAAAATTTCGAGGTTGGCAAGAAGCCAGTTCCAGTCTTCATCAGACAAAGGCGACAGCTGGGCATCCTTTTGTGAAAACCCTTTCACACTGCCCCGGACAAAGACCTCGCCCCCCACCATCCCCACAAGAGGACGGTGTCCTAAAATCTGATCCTTCGGTTCTGAGTTGTGACCGCAGATAACAGCAATCCCGCCTGCCATGAATTCCCCAAAATAATCTCCCGCCATTCCCAATACCCAGAGTTCAGGCGGTTCAAATCTCGGGTTTCTCTTGGTCATGGTCATGCCCCTGGCACCAATGGAGCCGCCAATATAGACTTTTCCCTGGGCAGCACCATTCATCACTCCATTGGAAGTATTGCCATGAACGATAATTTCGGCTCCTGCATTGAGCCAGCCAATATCATCCGAGGCCGGCCCCATGACCTCGATCCGGGTATTTGCAGTGCCAAGAGATCCGGTTCGCTGACCGGACTGGCCGGTAATCCGGATATGGGTTTCTTCTTTCCCTGCCTCCCAGAGCCGCCCACCAATACCATGTTGCCCATATCCCTCAATTTCAATATTCCTGCGGCCGTTTTTAATATGTCGATGGATAGTCTCTTCTAAAATTCTGGAAGGAATTCTCTGACCCTCTTTTTTGCCGGGTATTTTAATGAATGCATCTTTTTTCATAGTTTCTTAACCTTTTTTAGATCACATACTTTATACTGAGGCGCTTTGCTGCCGCATGATCATCAATTCCAAGGGCATCGGACATCCCTATGGGCAGGGAAGTTGAACGCCCTAAGGGTGCCACGATTTTTTTAAGCTCAGTATCAAAGGAGACAAAAAGATCCACAATCCTCTGGGCCACGTTTTCAGGGTCAAGCCTTCTGTAAAGTCTTGGGTCCTGGGACGTTATACCTTTTGGACAGATACCCACATTACAGACATTGCAGCGGTCTTCTTCCGTACCGACACAACCGGCAGCAGCCTGCATCACATATTTTCCAACCTGGACACCGCTGGCACCCAGCATGATCAAAGCGGCCGCATTGGCTGCAAGGTTTCCGTTTTTACCAATACCGCCACCGGCAAAGATGGGAATTTCATTCTGCTTTCCAATCCTGGTCAGGTTCAGATAGTTGTCCCTGATACAGGAAGCGATGGGGTGTCCCATGTGATCCATGGAAACCGTATAAGCAGCTCCGGTACCTCCGTCTTCACCATCAATGGCCAGCCCGGATGCATAATCATTCCGGGTCAGATTGTTTAAGACGGCAAGAGAGGTTGAAGAGGCGGATATTTTTGGATAGACCGGCACCCTGAACCCCCAGGCCATGGACATGGACAGGATCATTTTTGCTACAGACTCTTCAATGGAATACTGGGTCTGATGGGTGGGGGGACTTGGCAGGCTGATCCCTTTTGGAACCCCCCGAATGGCTGCAATCAATTTATTGACCTTATGCCACATTAAAAGACCGCCGTCGCCGGGTTTAGCTCCCTGGCCATATTTTATTTCAATGGCACAGGGGTCTTCTTTCATGTGGGGAATGGCATGGATGATTTCATCCCATCCAAAATACCCGGAAGCAATCTGGAGAATCACATATTTTAAAAACCTGGATCGAAGCAGCCGTGGCGGGCATCCCCCTTCTCCGGTACTGATACGCACCGGCATCCCAAGTTCTTCGTTTAAATAGGCAACCCCCATTTGAAGCCCTTCCCACATGCTGGGAGAAAGCGCCCCAAAGGACATGCCGCCAATAATCAATGGATAAATTTCTCTGACCGGCGGAATCCAGCCTTTTTCCCTTAACCGCTTGATATTTTCTCTGGGGGAGAGGACCCGTCCCAAAAGGGTTCTCATTTCAAACTCATGGCGGCCCGCATCAAGGGCCGGGTCAGTGAGCATGGAAATCCGGGTAAACTTGAGTCGGTCCAGTATGGACTGGGAGGCATTCCTCCTTCCGCCGCGTCTTCTGGGAACTCCCTTCTGGTTGATATGAAACTTGAGCCGGTCCAATCCGGGGTTTTTTACCGGGGTAATGGCATCATTGGGACAGACCATGGTGCACATGGCACACCCGATACAGGCATTTTCCACCCGGGTTTTCTGCTGTATGCCATAGAACGTGTCATACTGGTTGGAATGGCTTTTATCCTTTTTAATCGATGTTTTAATGATTCTTTTCTGGAACACAGAAAGTTCAATGGCCTTGACAGGGCAGACAGCGGTACACTGGCCGCACAGGGTGCACCTGTCATTGTTATATTGAATCTGCCATGGCAGATCATTAAGGCTTAAAGAGGAAGGTTCAAGGCTTCGGTCTGACGACATATTTTAACCTCCTGACGGTCAGGGCTGACAATTGCTGTATCAAGGTGCATGGGTTGTATATCTTTTGTTTTATCCCGATCCGGAATAACGGCATCAAGGCCGCAGATTTCCGATGAGAATCCAAACAGCCCTGCTTTCCTGCCAACCACACCGGGACGAAGTTTTTTTCTGTCCTGGACCATGAACAGGGAATGATCCGGCAGAGTACCAATGACGCAATTGGGGCCGTCAATGATAAGGGGCCTGCAGGTTCTTTTAAGATGGGACAGAAATTCTGCATCCGGATGCTGTTGAAGATCTTCTTCCTGTAAAGGGGTAATCACATGCTTGTATGCATCAATTCCCAGATCAAGACCCACCATTGAATAATGAAGAATATGGGCAAATACCTCGGAATCAGACTGATATCCCGTGTAGCCCGGAAAGTCCCTTGACGTCAGAAAATCCTTGATGGGGATAAAAGCGGTATTCTCACCATTGGTCATGGTGCAGTATCCCCTGATAAAGAAGGGATGGCAGGCATAAAGATCAATGGCATAATTGGTATTCTGTCTTCCCTGGGCCATAATGATACGGGCATTGAGCTCTTTTCGGTCCAGTCCCAGGTATTCGGCCAGCTGAAGGGGATCACCGATCTCCTTGATCATGATGGTGTCCGGCCAGAACGAGAAAACAATCATATCTCTTTTCTCTTCACCCATTTCCCGGATTTTGAGCCGGATGGACATCAGCCGTTTGGAAATCTCTTCAGGTTCCAGGTTATCCCAGTCTTCAGGCAGTTCATAGGCCCTGATCAGGTACAGGCCTCTTCTCGGTATTCCTTCAACCGGTTTTTTAGGTATTTTCAAACCAATTTTATACTTGGTCAGAAATCCCTGGTCCATCATAAAAAGATCCAGACGTCTGATACCTTCTTCAGTGAATATACCCGAAAGGATCGGTGCGTCTTTCATCTCTTCAAACGGGCCGCCAAGGTCCTGGAGCAGTAGCCCCACACCTGACCCGTCATGTCCTTCTTTCATCACATCAAGGGCTTTGATGGCCAGCATCGGAGATACCGGGTCCTTGCTTGTAAGGGCAAACAGACGACACATTATTTATATTCTCCTCGGGTTTTTAGCAAGTTGCAGGAACAAGGTAAATCAATGATGATGACCGCATCCGCCTTCTTTTTTATTTTTTTTGGTCTGGCAGAAATCAAATATATGGAAGAGCTTGAGTTCATCTTTTTCAAGAAGTTCCAGGTTTTTCAGAATGGTATTTCCCTGTGCCTGATACACTTTTATATTAGATGAGGTAAGACTTCTCTGGGACCCGTCTCCCATGCATTGGGTAACAACCGCATCAACCTGGTCCTCTTTTTTGAACACTCCGGTTTTACACTTAGACCCTTCAGCTAAAAGTTTTCGGTTGTCCTTGAGTTCAAGTCCTCGGGTTTTCATATCCACGATCAAAAAAGTTTTGGCAACACCAAAATGGTCATCAATGAAACTTTCCAACCCTTTATCCTCTTTAACAGGAAAGGCTACTTTCATTACTTCCTCCAAAAAAATGGTCATCACTACATCATTAAAAAATCATTATACAAAAAACTGTTTTAAATGATAAGGCTTTTTTCCTGTGTTGACAAGATGCTGCTTGAAATCATAATTTGTGATATACTTCCTTTTTAAGTGACAACGCAGGTAAACGGGATGATCATCTCCCTGTTGGAAAAGGATCCATCAATTTTGTCCGATTGGCAAAAATACTTAAAGAAATCAGATACAATGATACGGTAACCCTTGAAATTTTCTCTGAAGACCCCAATGATCTGATTGAGAGCCGGAAAGCATTTGATTTGATATGGAAAAGGAAGCAGGAATGAATATCGGTTCAATCTATACACGGGACAGGGTTTTGGTTGCAAGTGTGGCTCAGGAAGGATTATTACGACCCCTGAAAAAATAAATCTGTATCAAGTTTTTTGAAAGACCTTCCCTTTGAATTTTTTTTCTGCTTCGCGTCCAAACTGAGAATCTGTTATTATTCTAAGCAAATAAACAATGAGCCATAAAGTAAATACTGGTAAAAAAATGGTATTAATAATGAACACAATTATTAAAGAGATAAAGTTGTCAAACAAGTCCGGGATTTTTGTTTTTAACCAATCTTTAAATTCCATCAGTTTTGAACTCATATCACCAACCACACTAAATGCATTTTGAGTTTTAGCAAAATTGCTTTTTATTTTATTCCAGGTTCCATTTTTTTGTTGATGTTGCCCTCCTTCAGAATCTACTGTTGATAACTCCTCTACCGGGGCTTTCTCTTTTATCTCTTCAACTCTTATCTGTATATGATTTATCGATTGGTCATATTTGTTTTTTAAATGGTAATCATATATCCAATTGTTAACGGCCACTTCTGCCGGGATAATAAAACGTAAAATAACAGCTAATAAGACAAATTGCTTGCCTATGCTTAATAAATTTATCTTAAAATATTTATTCGTCCATAGGCCTGTTAACCACATAATCAACCCAGGTAATAGTATAAAATTAACAATTGAGTCCGGTATAAATCTTATAAGAAATTCTTGAATCCCAATTGATGCCATTGCTGCGAGTAAAATCCATGAGAACCTTTCCACAAGATCATTTAATGGATCTAAAAATTCGAAAGGGTTCAAAGTGATGGTACCAATAGCTTCAAATCCGACATCAATTTCCTGAAGAAAGGAAACAGCTGCATTGGTAGCTCGGCACAGACCATATGCTATAGTAGCCCTGAGTAATGTTTGGTCGAGATATTTTATGCACTTTTCATCAACTCTTGTTAAGCTGTGACTATCAAAGCTGATAGTGCGCATGGGTTGAATTAAAACACAACAAATTATTAGAACGATTAAAACAGATTTGATTATTGAAGGCAGATAAGGAGCAAATTGGTTTTTGAAAAATACAAACTGCATTTTATTTATAGATTTTCCTCAAATAATCATTTCAAAGTATAAATCAACTATTCTTGTCACTTTCTGCTGCTCTAACAGTTATATTCCGGGGACGCTCTGTAGCCCCCGAAACGGCTTTGCTGGCAATCTCCTGGACCTGTTTATATGCTTTTTCCTGCTGATTGTTGAGTTTTTCTATTTGTTTTGCCTGGTCTTTGCTAAGTGATTCCAAAGCAGTAATTTGAGCTTTTAGAACATTTTTTTCTCCTTCGAAACCTTTGATCAGAAGAGCTTCTTTCTGGTTGAAGCGGTCTGTAATATTCTTTTGGGTTTCTTTTATAGACGAAGTTACTTTTTTTTCGAGTTCTTCAGGGAAAAAATTAACTTGTTCCTGCAATTGTTCCATTTTTTGTTCTCGTTCTGCCACACGTTTTTCTCTTTCATTCAGATCAATGGTCTTTGATTGCTGGAATTTTTCAAAATGCTCTTCCTTTTGTTTTATCTCCTTATCAAGAATATTCATCTCATCTGAGAATTTATTTTTTTCAATTTCTTGAGTTCTTTTCATCTGATATTCGTATTCTTCATTTTCACGAATTCTTTGGTTTTTAGCTTTAGTCTTTTCCTCAGTCAATGCCTCCAGGTATTCTTTTTTTTCTTTTTCCCAGTTTGCTTTAGTTTCTGATATATGGGTTTCAAGTTTTTCACGGGTTGTTAACAGGTTGTTTTCCTGTTTGGTACGTTTTTCACTAAGTTCACTGGTGAGGTCTTCGCGGTTTTGTGCCATTTCAGCTTCAAATTTTTCTTTTGCATAGTTTTGTGCTTCTATTATTGCTACTAAATTGGCAGCCTCTTTTTCAATCCCATAAATTTCATTAAGTTCTTCCTGTTTTAACTTAATTGCCTGGTTAAGATTTTCATATTTTTCAGCTTCAGCCTCAATTTTATCAGTAAGTGCTGTAAGTTCCTTGTTTATTGAAGTTTTGAGGTTATGTATCTGGGTGCTTAGATCTGAGGAAGCCGTCTGCTCAGCTGTCTGTAAAGTTTCAATGTTTTTTGTTTTTTCCTTGATTTTCTCGGGATCTAATTTCGTCTTTTCCTTTTCCATGATTTGCTGCTGTAGGTTATTGATGATTTCCAGCATTTCTTTTTTTGTGTTTTTCATAGAAACTTCTTCAACCATTTTAAAGCTCCTTCTCATTTTTTCAATCATTTTGTTATTGCATGAAGGACAGATCATGTTTCACCAAATCGTGACTGTCATTTATCAAAATTATTGAAAAAGAACAACGATATATTCTATACAGAAAGACAAAACTGTTTGATTGAAATTATAAAGGTGTTAACCTGATCATGTAAAACGGTTAAGGCTTGAAGTTGTGTTCTCTGTTCTGGATAAACGATTAACAGATGATGAAAAACCAAAAAAGAAAAATTGAATTGCTGGCACCGGGTGGAGATATTGAGTCTATAAAAGCGGCAATTATCGCAGGGACAGATGCTGTATACTGTGGTTTGAATCAATTTAATGCAAGGAACCGTGCCACAAACATAGAGTTTGAAAATTTAAATGGGATTATACATCTTGGGCATACGCATAACTGCAAAGTGTATCTAACCCTCAATATACTGATAGTGGGAAGTGAAATCCCCTTTCTTATACGCCTGTTGAATAAGCTGGTTAACAC